>JANMWQ010000271.1:0-3507 GCA_031394085.1 Rhizobacter sp.
TGCCGCACTCGGTGCGCTCGAAGCGGCCTGCCGGCGCGACCAGGTCGCGCGTGTCGACGCACTCGCCAGGTCGACGCTGGAGCCGGCCGCCGCGCGGCTTTTGGCAGCGGCAACGGCGGTGCTGACCACGCTCGGCGCCCCGCGCCGGCAGCCGCTTGCCGGGTGGCTCACTGCGCTGTCGAACGCGCTCGAGTCGTCGGGCGCGATGGCCGCGCTGCAGGCCGACGCCGCCGGCGTGCAGGTGATCGTCGCGCTGCGCCTCGCGGAACCTGACACAAACGCTGCCACAAACGCCGCCACTTGGACCGCCGGCGCCGCGCAGCTCGTGCTGGGCCTGTCCGAATTTCGTGACTGGGTCGACGGCGTTCTGGAGCAAGCCACGTTCCGCCCGGCGGCCGCGTTCGACGCTGCGCCCGACGTGATCGTCACGCCATTGGCCGGCGCGATGCTGCGGCCGTTCGCTGCGACCGTATTGCCCGGCGCCGACGACAAACACCTCGGCACGCCGGCCTCCTCGGTGTCGCTGCTCAGCGACGCACAGGCCGCCGCGCTCGGCGTGCCGACAGCCGCAGATCGACGTCGCGCGGAGACGCTCGCTTTCGTGCAGTTGCTGAACGCACCGCGCCTGACCCTGCTGCGCCGCCGTGTCGATGGTGGCGACCCGCTGGCCGACAGCCCGCTGATCGAGCGGCTGTCGATGGCACTCGCCGCGCGCGGCACGGGGCTCGCCGCCTGGCACGACCCGCGCAGCGAGATCGAGGTCGTCGCCACACCGATCCGCATGAGTGCGCCGAGTGCGCCCGCGCTGTTGCCGGCGCGGCTTTCGGCCAGTGCGTGCGAGGCCTTGCGCGCTTGCCCGTACCGTTTCTTCGCGCTCAACATGCTCAAGCTGCGCGAAGACGACGAGCTCGAACGCGAGGTCGAAAAACGCGACTACGGCACCTGGCTGCACGCGGTGCTGTTCGAGTTTCACACCACGCGCGAAGCACCGGCAGATGCATTTGCCGAGGTCACGTGGCTGCTCGCGCTGGCGCACGCGAGCCAGCAAGCCCAAGACATCGTCGACGCCGACTTCCTGCCCTTCGCTGCGTCGTTCGAGAGCTTCGCGCCGCGCTACATCGCGTGGCTGCATTTGCGCGACGCCGATGGCGCGCGCTGGCTCAGCGGCGAAGACGAGATCGTGCTGACGCGGGACGAACTCGGCGGCACCGAGTTGCGCGGCATCATCGACCGCATCGACGAGCGGCGCGACGGCGCGGCGATCGAGCTGATCGACTACAAGACCGGCAGCGCCGCCGGCCTGAAAGAGAAGGTCAGAGAGCCGCTCGAAGACACCCAGCTCGCGTTTTACGCCGCACTGATGCGCTCGCGCACCACGCTGCCGTTGACAGCGCGCTACCTGGCGCTCGACGGCACCAAACGGCTCGAAGAAGTCGAGCACAAAGGCGTCGAACAAAGCGCCGCGGCGCTGCTCGAAGGCTTGGCCGGCGACTTGCGCAGACTGCGCGCCGGTGCCGGCCTGCCCGCGCTCGGCGTCGGTTCGACCTGCGAGCACTGCGCTGCGCGCGGCGTCTGCCGGCGCGACCACTGGGCCGACGACGGCGCATGACTCTCGACGCCCATTCGCCAGCCTACCTTGCCGACGGCGCGCCGATCGGCCGCGAGGTGTTCTACGCCATCGCCTGCGACCCGCAGCGCAGCGTCGTCGTCGAGGCCTGCGCCGGCGCCGGCAAGACCTGGATGCTGGTGTCGCGCATCCTGCGTGCGCTGCTGGGCGGCGCGCAGCCGCACGAGATCCTCGCGATCACGTTCACGCGCAAGGCGGCCGGCGAGATGCGCGACCGCCTGAACGAGTGGCTGCGCGAATTTGCCGCACCGGGCACGACGGAGGCGGCGCGTGTCGAGGCACTGGTGCAGCGCGGCGTGCTGCCCGACGAGGCGCGCGAACTCGCGCCGCAACTCGCCACGCTGCACGCGCGCGTGCTGCGCGCCGGGCGGACGGTCGAGGTGCGCACCTTCCACGCCTGGTTCTCGCAACTGCTGCGCGCCGCGCCGCTCGAGCTGTTGAACGAGCTCGGCCTGCAACAAGACATGGACCTGATCGAAGACCCGGGCGACCACCGCCCCGAGGTGTTTCGCCGCTTTCACACCGCCGTGCTCGCCGACCCGGCATTGCGCGGCGACTACGCCGCGTTGATCGCCCGCCGCGGCCGCAGCCAGGTGCGCAAATGGTTCGAGGCGGCGTGGCACAAGCGCGTCGAGTTCGAGCTGGCCGACGCGGCCGGCGTGCTCGAAGACAGCGTGGCGCCGCCGGTGCTCGAGCGGCCGGGCGAGCACCCGGCGCAGGTGCTGCTCGGCGCGGTCTGGCAGACGTCGCTGCGCGATCTGGCTCTAGCGCTCGGGCTCGGTGGCGTGCGCGCACAAGACGCGGCCACCGGCCTCGTGCTTGCGCTCCAACAGGTCGATGCGCAGGCGCGCTTCGAGCGTGTCTGGGCGGCCCTGTTCACCGAGAAGAACACGCCGCGCAAGCAGCTCGGCAAGGTCGAGTCACTCGCGCGCCTGCAGGACGAGATCGACGCGATCGGCACACAGATCCGCCAGCTCGATGCGCACACCGAGCACTTGCGCATGGTGCGGCTCACGCGCGTGCTGCTCGCCGGGTTCGCGGACTACAAGCGCGCGCGCGGGCTGGCCGACATGTCCGACCTCGAGAGCTGCGGTCTCGCGTTGCTGCGCGACGCGACGCTCGCCGGCTGGGTGCAGGAGCGGCTCGATGCGCGCATCCGGCACGTGTTGATCGACGAGTTTCAAGACACCAGCCCACTGCAGTGGCACGCGCTGCACGCCTGGCTTTCGGCCTATGCCGGCGCTGGTGGGGGCGCGAGCGGGCAGCGGCCGCCGGGAGTCTTCATCGTCGGCGATCCGAAGCAGAGCATCTACCGTTTTCGGCGCGCCGAGCCGCGCGTGTTCGAGGCCGCGCAGGGCTTCGTCGTCGAGGCCCTCGGCGGCGCCAGGCTCGCGTGCGATCACACGCGGCGCAACGCGCCCGAGGTGCTCGCGGCCATCAACGCGGTATTCGGCCAGGCGCAGCACGCCGGCGAGTTCAGTGGCTTTCGGCCGCATACGACCGAGTTCACGATCGAATCCAGCACCCAGCGCACGGCCGAACCCAAGGCCACGCTGCCGAGCGACTCGCCGGCCGGCGTGTTCCTGCTGCCCCGTGTGCCGCGCCCGCCGCGCACGGAGCGAGGCGCCGCGGATGCGGAGCCGGCGCTCTGGCGCGACAGCCTGACGACGCCACGCCACGAACCCGAAGAGGTGCTGCGCGAGCAAGAGGCGCAGCGCGTCGCGCAGGCGATCCATGCACTGTTGGCGCGTGGTGGCCTCGCGCCGGGCGAGATTTTCGTGCTCAGCCGCAAGCGGCAGTCGCTGCGGCTGGTGGCACAGGCGCTGCGGCGGGTGCACGTTGCGTATGCCGCGGTCGAAGACGCGGCGCTGATGGACGCA
>JANMWQ010000287.1:0-7611 GCA_031394085.1 Rhizobacter sp.
CGTCGAAGACCGCAGCGCCGAAGAAGAGCGCGATCTGGCGCAGTCGCAGATCGGTGCGCTGATGGACACGGCCGGTGTCGGCCTCGCGACCTTTCAGGAGTCGTCGGGCTGGGTGCGCCCGCCGCCCGGCAGCCGCCGCGAGGCCAGCGGCGCACCGGCTGGCGGCGCGGCGCTGCAAAGCATCGGCCGCGACATCGTCGTGCCCGAATCGTTGCCCGAGTTCGAGCGCTTGCAAGCGGCGTTGCGCGAAGCCCAGCGGGCCGAGGTGCGCTACGGCGTCGAGCACCCCGAGCTCGGCCGGCGCTGGCTGCTGACACGGGTCGAGCCGGCCACGCTCGCCTCCGGCAAGCGCACGACTTCGGTCGTCACGCTCGACATCACCGAGCAGCACGAAACCCAGCAGCGCACCGAGCAACTGCTGCACGAGCTCGGCACGATTCTGGAGAGCACGACCGCCGGCATCGCCTACCTGCGCGGCGACGTGCTGGTGCGTTGCAACCGGCGTTTCATGGCGATGCTCGGCGTGACCGACGGCAGCGTCGTCGGCCGCACGCTCGAAGAGCTTTTCGCCGACACCGACCTCACCGGTCGCATCGTCACCGACGCGTGGCAGGCGCTGACCGAAGGCACGATCTACGAAACCGAGTTCGACGTGCAGACCGGCGCGGCCGGCACCGACCCGACCGAGGGCCGGCGCTGCTATTCGCTGTCGGTGCGCCGCACCGGCCCGGCCGAGGGGCTGCCCGAGGCGATTGCCGTGCTCGCCGATATCACCCGATTGAAGGCGCAGCAGCGCGAGCTCGAGAGCCTGGCGCGCGACCGCGAGCTGATGTTCAGCCTGTCGGGCGTGGGCATCGCGTTCTTGCGCGACGGCCGCATCCAGCGTGCCAACCAGGCGCTCGCGCAACTGGCAGGCCGCAGCGTCGCCGAGCTGTCGACGCTCGCGCTGGCCGAGCTGTTTGCTGATCGACAGACCTTCGAGCGCCGATGGGCCGAGGCCGAGTCGCAGCTGCGCGAGTACGGCCACTGGACCGGCGAACACCAACTGCGCACCCCCGACGGCCGGCTGCTGTGGGTGCAGGTCAGCAAGCGGCTCGTCACGGCGGGCGATCCGGCCGGCGGCATCATCGCGTCGTACGTGAACGTCGATGCGCGCTACCGCGCCGAGCGCGCGGTCGCGCTGCAGGCCGACCGCACGCGCTCGATCCTCGATTCGGTGCTGGTGGGCATCGTCACCGTCGGGCCGCAGGGTGTCGAGTGGATGAACCGCTCGGCGCGCCGCATGTTCGGCGGCGACCTGGCCGATTTCGTCAACCTGCCGATCGCGACGGTCGCGACGGCCGACCCGGCGCACCCGTTCTTGCGCACCGAGTACCTGACCGAACTGGTCGAAGGCCAGGCCGAGACCTTCGAATGCCGGCTGCAGGGGCGCGACGGGCGCGAGTTCTGGGTCGTCGGCAACGTCGTCTCGACGGCGCGCGAATCGACCGGCCGGCAACTCACCTACGCGCTGCTCGACATCGAGCGCCGGCGCGAGGCCGAGGCCCGCATGTCGCAAGCGCAAGCGCAGCTGCAACGCATCATCGAAGCTGCGCCGCTGGCGATCACGTTGCGCGATGCGCGCACGCTCGAGGTGCTGCAGGTCAACGGTGTCGCCGCGGCGAACCGGTGCACCACGCCCGAGGCGTTGATCGGCTGCACGCCGGAGCAGATGTTCGATGCCGAGACGGCGGCGCTGCGCCGCCGCGACATGGAACAGGCGCTGGCCTCGCCCGAGGTCACCAAGCACGAATACCGGTCGGAGCGCGACGGCGAGCTGCGCCTCTGGGACGCGCGCTACCTGCCGCTCGCGACGACCCCGGGCGCGCCGCCCGACCAATTGCTGCTGGTCGCGACCGACGTGACCGAGCAGCGCGCCGCCCAGGAGGCGCGGCTCGAAGCCGCGCTCGCGCAGCGCGACATGCTCGTCAAAGAAGTGCACCACCGCATCAAGAACAACCTGCAGGGCGTGGCCGGCCTGCTGCAGCAGATCGCGCAACGCAAGCCCGAGGTCGCCGGGCCGATCGCCGAGGTGGTCAGCCAGGTGCAGGCGATTGCGCAGGTCTACGGGCTGCAGGTCGGCGCGAGCGGGCCGCTGCAGCTGATGGGTGTGGTCGAGGCGATCACTGCCTCGGTGCAGCGCACGTTCGGGCGGCCGATCCGGTTCGTGGTGAGCGGCGTGACCGCGGCGCAGTGGCTGCTGCCCGAGGCCGAATCGATCCCGATCGCGCTCACGCTCAACGAACTGCTGACCAACGCCGTCAAGCACAGCGCGGCCGCGCCCGAGGCCGAGATCGGCTGCACGCTGGACTGCACCGACGACGCCGTGACGGTCGTGATCGCCAACGCGGGCGCGCTGACCGAGGGGTTCAACCTCGCTCGCATTCCCGGCGGCGTGTCGGGGCTGGGCCTGGTGCGCGCGCTGTTGCCCCGGCGCAGCGCCAGCCTGACACTCGAACAACGCGCCGATCGCGTGATCGCGACGGTGTCGCTGCGGCCGCCCGGCGTGGCGCGCAGCGACGCGGTGTAGTGTGGCGCCGAAGCGCCTGAGTGCACGGGATCAACCCGCGGTTGCGCGGGCGGCTTTCACAGACAATCCACCGCATGAGCCTGAATCGAAAAGGAACGATCCTGGTGGTCGACGACGACCGCCTGGTGCTGGCCACGCTGGCGCACGGCCTGTCGCAGGCGGGCTACGACGTGATCGATGCCGACAACGGCGACGACGCCATCTTGCTCGCGCGCGAACACCGCCCCGACCTGGCCCTGCTCGACATCCGCATGCAGGGCATGAGCGGCTTCGATGTCGCCGCCTACCTGCGCGACCATTGCCAGATTCCTTTCATGTTCTTGTCGGCGTTCGCCGATGAGCAAACCGCAGCGCAGGTGAAAGCGCTCGGTGCCGTCGCCTACCTCGTCAAACCGCTCGACATCGGCCAGATCCTGCTGGTCGTCGACGCCGCGTTCGCCAACCTCGCCGTGCGCGTCGAGACCGCGCCGGTTGCGGCTCGACCTGCGGCCGCCCAGGCGTTACCGTCGCCCGAAGTGATGATGGCCATCGGCGTGCTGATGCACCGTTTCTCGCTGACGCGCGCCGCCGCGTTCGAGCGGCTGCACCGGCTCGCGACGGCCGAGCAACTCCCGATCGACGACCAAGCCGAGCGCCTGCTCGCCGCGGTCGAACTGCTGGCGTTGCCCGCCGCCGGCTGACCCTTCAGCCCGCGGCGCTGTGCCGCTGCGGCAACGAGAAGTGAAAGCGCGCTCCGCGGCCCACCTCGGCTTCGCCCCAGATCTCGCCGTGGTGGCGGCGCACGATGCGCCGCACCGACGCCAGGCCGATGCCGGTGCCGGGAAAATCGTTCGCGCTGTGCAGGCGCTGGAACACACCGAACAGGCGATCCGCGAAACGCATGTCGAAGCCGGCGCCGTTGTCGTGCACGCTGAACGTGTCGGGCTCGGTCGCGTGGCGCGCGAAACCGATGTTCGCCTGCGCGGCCTTGCCGGTGTATTTCCAGGCGTTGCCGAGCAGGTTTTCGACCACCACGCGCAGCAGCGTGGGATCGCCCTGCACCAACATGCCGGGCTCGATGTCGAGGGTCACGCTGCGGTCGGGCCATTGACGCCGAAGGTCGTCGGCGACGTAGCCGGCAAGCTGCGACAGATTCACCGGTTGGCACGCGAGCGGCTGCGACGAGAGTTTGGACAGCGCCAGCAGCGCGTCGATCATGTTGTTCATGCGCGCGGCGGCAGCGAGCACGCGGTCGAGGTGGTCGTTGCCGACGCGGTCGAGCAGGCGGCCGTAGTCTTCCTTGACGATCTTCGTGAAGCCCTCGACGACACGGATCGGCGCGCGCAGGTCGTGCGAGACAGTGAAGCTGAACGATTCGTGGTCGAGCGCCGAGGTAACGGCGGCTGGCTGGGTCGCCGCAGCGACCGGCGCAGCCACCGCCGCGAGTTCGCGAAACGTGCCGTGGTAGCCCACGAACAGCCCGCTCGCGTCGCTGTGGGCGCGGCCGCGCAGCTGCCCACGGCGCGGCAGGGCGCTGCCGGCGACGACGAGTTCGACTTCGATGTCGTCGAGCGCGGCCGCACGGGTCAGCATGGCCTGCACGGCGGCTGCGTCGTTCGGTTTGAAACGCTCCAGCAGCGAAGACGGCGCCGGCTCGGGCCACGCTGCAGCGGGTGCGTCATGGGGCGGCCGCACCGAGACGACGCGGTGCTGCGCGTCGCTGTGCCACAGCCACACGTCGAGCAGCGGCTCCAGGCAGGCAGCGCGGGCGCGGGATTCGCGCAATTGGGCCGTCAAACCGGCGTGGGTGCGTGCAACGCGAAACGCGAGCGCGGCGCCGAACACCAGTGCCACAGCGGCGAGCGCGACCATGGCGACCACGAGCGCCATCGGCATCCCCGGCATCCCCGGCAGCGCAGACGGTGGGCTCGCGCTGCCGGCTTGTGCGGCCACCCACCCGGGATGGCTGGCGGCGGCCATCGCGCCCCAGCGACGTGCCCGCTGCGCACCCGTTCGGCGCAACTTCGCGCCGATGCCACCGACAATAGTCATGCTGACAATTGTACGTAGGCGCACGCGCCGATTGCACCGAGTGGCCCGGTGCGTTCACCGGCGCGGCGTTCAAGTTCGGGGGTGAGTTGCCGAAATTCCGTCAGACCGCACGCAGGCGGCGCCGCTGGCGGCGTTGACCGAGCGATGCGGGGTGGCCCGAAGCGGCGGCGTGGGTGACAATTCAAGCTGGTTTCGATCCGACAGGCAGATGTCTCGCCTCGATGCGCCGGTGATTTCGTTGTCCGCGCCCGTGCTGTCGGGTGACGGCGAGCGCTTTCGAAGACTGGGTTTTGATGATCATCGTTTCAAGCCATTCCCACCGGGCCGGACGCTCGCGATGCTGAGCAAGCAACTGCATCCGCTCGCCATGGCCGAATCGACCGAATCGACCGATTCGCCGATCGGCGCGCAAGGCCCGTCGGTGCTCGATGCCGCCGCACTCGGGCGCCTGGCCGAACTCGACCCGAAGGGCCAGAACCGGTTGCTCGAGCGGGTGATGCAGGCGTTCCAGACCTCGGTCGCGCGCTTGCGGCCGCAACTCGACGCGGCCAGAGGCGGCGGCGATCATGCGGCGATCCGGATGGTCGCGCACACGCTGAAGTCGTCGTCGGCCAGCATCGGTGCGATGCACCTTTCGCTGCTGTGCGCGCAGATCGAAACTGCCATCCGCGACGGGGCCGACGCCGATCTGAGCGGCCCGCTGACCGCCCTGACCGATGCGTTGGAGGTTGCGCTGTGCGCGATCGACGCGCTGCTGAAGGAACGCGCTTGAACGCCCGCGTGACCGCCATCGACGACGACCTGCCCGAGCAGCCGAAGGTGCTGCTCGTCGACGACGACGAGGTCAACCTGCTGCTCACCTCGATCGCGCTGCGCGAGCGTGGCTTCGCGATCACCGAAGCGAGCAGCGGCGAGCAGGCGATCGCGATATTGGCCGACTGGCTGCCCGATGTCGTCGTGCTCGATGCGTTGATGCCCGGCCTCGATGGCTTCGAGACCTGCCGCGAACTGCGCGTGCTGCCCGGCTTCGAATCGTTGCCGGTGCTGATGCTGACCGGCCTCGACGACGACGCCTCGATCACGCGCGCTTACGAAGCCGGCGCGACCGATTTTTTCGTCAAGTCGACCCAATGGAGCCTGCTCGCCGGGCGCCTGCGCTACCTGCTGCGAGCGGCGCGCACGCGCGCCGAGCTCGAACGCAGCAAGTCGCGCCTGGCGCGTGCGCAAGACCTCGCGCGCATGGGCAGTTTCGACTGGCGCCGCGGCCATGGCGGGCCGGTGTTTTCGGTCGAAGGGCTGCGCGTGTTCGGCCTCGGCCCGAACGACCGCCTCGCGTTTCGCCCGCTGCTGCGGATGTTGTCGGAGGACGACCGCGAGGGCCTGGTCCAGGTGCTGCACGAGGTGATGAAACACAGCACCGTGCTCGCGACCGACATCCCCGCCACCTTGCACGATGGCCGCGCGCGCATCGTCCATGTCGAGGCCGAGCCCGAGTTCAACGAGCACGGCAACCTGATCGGCTATTCGGGCATCGTGCAAGACGTGACCGATCGCCGCCTGGCCGAAGACAAGATCCGCCACCTCGCGAACTTCGATGTGCTGACCGGCCTGCCGAACCGGCGCCAGCTGATCTGGCGCGCCGAGCGCGCGCTCGAACACGGCCGGCGCCTGAACCACCAGGTTGCGTTGCTGCTGATCGACCTCGACCGCTTCAAGATCATCAACGACACGCTCGGCCACGGTGCCGGCGACGAGTTGCTGATGGAAGTGGCGCGCCGCCTGCGTTCATGCGTGCGCCACTCCGACCAGGTCACTGAAAGCTCGATCGAATCGCTCGGTTCGCGCTCGCACCGCTCGCTCGAAGCGGTCGGCCGGTTGGGCGGTGACGAGTTCGTCGCGCTGCTGCCCGAGGTGGCCGACGAGCGCGACGCAGAGCGCGTTGCCTCGCGCATCCTCGACCTGATGCGCGAGCCGATCTTCGTCGGCGGGCAGGAGTGTTTCGTGACCGCCAGCGTCGGCATCGCGCTGTACCCGCGCGATGGCCTCTCGGTGGCTGACCTGATGCGCAACTCCGATGTGGCGATGTACTCGGTCAAGTCGGCGGGGCGCAATTCGGCGTCGCTGTACCGGCCCGCGCTGGCCGGCCAAGGCCGCGAGAAACTCGAACTCGAAAGTGCGCTGCACAAGGCGATCGAACGCGACGAGCTGGTGCTGCACTACCAGCCGAAGGTCGACGTGCGCGGTGCCAAGATGGTGGGCGCCGAGGCGCTGATGCGCTGGCGCCGCAACGGCGTGCTGGTGCCGCCGGGCGACTTCATTCCGATGGCCGAAGAAACCGGCCTGATCGTGCCGCTGAGCGAATGGGCGATCCGCGAGGCGGCGCGTCAGGCCCGCATCTGGCAAGACAGCTTCGGCTTCGCCGACTCGATCGCGGTGAACCTGCCGAACCGGATGTTCGAGCGCACCGACCTGGTCGAGTACATCCACAACGCGGTCACGCAGTACGGCGTGCCGCACCACGCGATCGAGCTCGAGATCACCGAGACCGGCCTGATGAAGGACCTGCAGAACGTGATCCCGTCGCTGCACCGGCTCAACGAGATCGGCGTCGAAATTTCGATCGACGATTTCGGTACCGGCTATTCCTCGCTCGCGTATTTGACGACCCTGCCGATCAGCGAACTCAAGATCGACCGCAGCTTCGTGCGCGATCTCGGCATGACGCCGCAGAGCTCGGCGGTCGTCACCGCGATCATCGCGCTGGCGCGTTCGCTCGGGCTGCGCGTGATCGCCGAGGGCGTCGAGAACCTGCGCCAGATGGAGGTGCTGCACCGGCTCGGCTGCGGCGTGATGCAGGGCTTTCTTTTCAGCCGGCCGCAGCCGCCCGAAGACATCGAGAAATGGCTGCAGCAGACCATCCTGCCGCGCAAGGCGCCGTGGATCGGCAAGGCCGGCACCGCAGAAAGCAGCGAGATGGGCGACGTGCTGAACTTCGCCGATGGCCGCGACCC
>JANMWQ010000310.1:0-3372 GCA_031394085.1 Rhizobacter sp.
GCTCACTTGTTCAGTGCCATGAAGGAACAAATCAGTCTGGATCGCTTGACCGGCATCGTCGCGTTCGCGCGCGCGGCGTCGTACGGCAGTTTCACTGCGGCCGCGCAGTCGTTGTCGGTATCGCCCTCGGCCGTCAGCAAGACGATCCAGCGCCTCGAGCAGCAGTTGGGCTTGCGCCTCTTCACACGAACGACCCGCTCACTCGCGCTGACCCCGGAGGGGCGTGAGCTGCACGATCGGGCGTTGCACCTGCTGCGTGCCGCCGAAGATGTGGTGCAGTCGGCGGCGGCCGCACGGTCCGAGCCCGCCGGAACACTGAAGGTCGCGGCGCCGTTGCCCATCGGCACGCGCCTGCTCGCGGCGGCGCTGCCCGAGTTTCGGCGTCGCTATCCCCAACTCAGCGTCGACCTTCGGCTGAACGACCGGTTCATCAACCTCGTCGAGGAAGGGATCGACGTGGCGATCCGCGTCGGCGATCTCGCCGACTCCAACCTGCTCTCGCGCGGGTTCGCGCCGACCCGGGTCAGCGCGTTCGCGGCGCCTGCCTACCTCACGCGGCGCGGGGCGCCTCGCAAGCCCGAGGATCTCAAGGACCACGACTGCGTGAACTTCCGCTACCAGACCTCGGGGCAAACGCTGCGGTGGGCGTTCAAGGTCGGAGGCCGCACCGTCGAGTTCACGCCCGACGCGGCGATCGTGGTGGACGTCAGCGACGCGGTCGCGGAGGTGCTGGCCGCCGGTGGCGGCATCGGCATGCTGGCGTCGTTCATCGCGGGCCCGTACGTCGAGCGGGGGATGCTGGTGCCCGTCCTCCACGGGTTTTCGGTGAACGAGTCGACGATCACCGCCGTGTGGCCCGAGAGCCGACGCGGGAGCCCGAACGTCAAGGCGTTCATCGCTTTCCTCGAAGAAGTGTTTGCGTCGCCCACGCCGTGGGATGCCGCGATCGCCGCCAGCGCTTCGCGACAGGCAGCCATCGAGGCGCCCCGCAAACGGCCCACCGGTGCTGCGAAGAAGGCGTGAGATGCGCTCGCCGCATCAGGGCTGATCGTCGAGTCGATGCGGGCGCATCGCGCGCCACAACGCGAGGTCGTAGGCGATCTTGAGCGCGCCGCAGGCGACGAGGGGCAACGAGATCCAACCGGCGGCGAACAACGCCCCGCTCAGCGTCGGGCTCAGCGCGGCCGCCAGGCTGCGCGGCACTGCCGTGAAGCTCGCCGCGGCGGTGCGCTCGTTCGGGGTGACCACGGCCATCACGAAGGCAGAGCGTGTCGGTACATCCATCTGCGACAGCGCGCTGCGCACGAACAGCAAGCCGAGCGCCATCGGCAGGGTCGGTGCGAACGCCGCGAGGATGAGGCAGATGTTGGCCGGGATGTGCGTGAAGACCATCGTGTTGAGCAGGCCGATGCGGCTTGCGACCCACGGTGCCGCGAATTGGGATGCAGCACTGAGCAAGCCGGCCGCGAAGAAATACCCACCGGCCTGTGCCAGCGACAGGCCGAAACGTTCGAACAGCCAGAGCGACAGCAGCGAGTTGACGACCAGGCCGCCGGCGAACGCGTCGACGCTGAACAGCGCGGCGAGGCGGATCACGATGCCCGCCGACGGGCCGAGCGGGCCGACCGCCGCGTGTTTTGCCTGCGTGGTCGGTGCGGGCAGCCGGCGGTAGAGCCAGAACACGATCACACCCAACACCGCGTAGACGACGAACATCGCGCGCAAGCCCGTGAGGCGCGCGATACCGGCGTCGCGGGCAAGCCAATCCGGCAGGCCGGCGGCCAGCGCACCGAGCGCGGCGCAAAGCGCGCCGAGCACGCTGTAGCGCGCGAAGAGCGCCGTCCGCGCGCTGCCTTGCGCCGCTGCCGCGAGGCGCGCGTGCTCCAGCGGCAGAAACACGCTCACGTCGCCGGAGCTTGGATTGAGCGTGCCGACGAAGGCGACGACCAGCAACGGCCAGAACGACGACAAGCTCGCGAAGCCGAGACCTGTCGCCGCCATGGCGATGGCAGCACCCCGCAGCAATCGGGTGCCAGCGATTCGGTGCCCCCACGCGCCCACGGCCAGCGTGGCGAGTGCCGAACCGAGCATGGTGGCGGTGCTGACGATGCCGACTTGCAACGTGCCGAGCCCGACCGACAGCAGGTAGGCCGGTAGCAGCACGGCCATGTAGCCGTCGCCGCTCGCGCGCAAGGCGCGTGCCGCGAGCAGCGGCGCAATTCCGGCGTCTGCCCCCGGCGGCAGCAACAGGCGGTGCATCAACATTCACGGCGCAGCGTGCATGGGAGCATTGTTGCCCACATCGAAGTGGCCAGCCGCCGGCCTACCCCACCCCGACGCCTCGCCACACCACCGCCTGCACATTCGCCACCGTCTCCTCGAAGAACGCCGGATCGGCCAGCGTCTTGCCGGTCAGCGCCTGCACCTGCACCGCGAAATCGGCGTAGTGCTGGGTCATGGCCCAGATCATGAAGATCAGGTGCGCAGGGTCGACCTTGGCGAGCCGACCCGCATCGATCCAGCCCTGCATCACCGCCGACTTGTGCTCGACGATGCGGCGCAGTTCACCGTCGAGCTCGCCGCGCAACAGCGGCGCGCCCTGGATCATCTCCAAGCAGAACAGTCGCGACGCATCCGGGCTGTCGCGCGAGACGACGAGCTTGCGGCGGATGTAGTCGGCGATCGCTTGCTGCGGGTCTTGCTCGGCGTGAAACAAGCGCAGCGGCGCAAGCCACACTTCGAGCAACTCGCGCAACACGCAGACGTACAACTCCTCCTTGTTCGCGAAGTAGTACAGCAGGTTGCTTTTCGACACGCCGGCGCGCGCCGCGACCTGGTCGACGCTGGTGCCGTGCAGCCCGAAGCGCGAGAACAGGGCGAGCGCGGCGGCGAGTACGGCGGCGCGCTTGTTCTGGACCGGCGCAGTGGCGTCCACGGACTTTTCGGCAGGCTTCGCGCTTGTCTTTTTGGGCTTCGTCACGGCGCCGAGTCTCCCACACCGTGCACCGCGCGACCCCGTGTTTGTCCATATGGTCAAACTGGCACGGCGGTTGCATGCTGCGCGGCACCGGTAGACGCACGCCTGTTCTGGGTGCATAAATCGAATCTTGTCGACTCTCGCAGGAGCATGTCATGGCAGAACTGAGAATCAATGGCGACCGTTTGTGGGGCAGCCTGATGGAGATGGCCAAGATCGGCGCGACGCCGAAAGGCGGTGTCTGCCGCCTGACGCTGACCGACCTCGACAAGCAGGGCCGCGACCTTTTCGTGCAGTGGTGCACCGAGGCCGGCTGCAGCGTCAAGGTCGACCAGATGGGCAACATCTTCGCGCGCCGCCCTGGCCGCAACAACAACCTCGCGCCGGTCGGCACC
>JANMWQ010000327.1:0-1570 GCA_031394085.1 Rhizobacter sp.
GCCGGCGGCATAGGCCTCGGCATGGATGTAGGTGATCTCCTTGAGTTTGAGTGCACCCTCAAGAGCTATCGGGTAGTGCAGCCCGCGCCCGAGGAACAGGGCGTTTTCCATCCTGGCAAAGTCCTCTGCCCAGCTGATGACCTGCGGCTCGAGTGCCAACACCGCTTGCACGGCTACCGGCAGGTGGCGCAGGGCGGTCAGGTGCGTGGCCTCTTGTTCGTCGCTCAGATGGCCGCGCGTCTGCGCGAGCGCCAGTGTCAGCAAAAACAGGCCGACGAGCTGCGTGCTGAACGCCTTGGTCGACGCCACACCGATCTCCACGCCGGCGCGCGTGATGTACGCGAGGCTGCACTCGCGCACCATTGCGCTGGTCGCCACGTTGCACACCGTCAGCGTGTGCTTCATGCCGAGCGCCCTTGCATGCTTGAGCGCGGCGAGCGTGTCGGCAGTCTCGCCGCTTTGCGTGATCGTGACGACCAGCGTGCGCGGGTTCGGCACGCTGTCGCGATACCGGTATTCGCTCGCGACCTCGACGCTGGTCGGTATCTTCGCAATGCTCTCGAGCCAGTATTTCGCGACCGAGCCGGCGTAGTAGCTCGTGCCGCAGGCCAGGATCAGCACCGAATCGATCTCCTTGAAGACGCGGTGCGCGCCGTCGCCGAACAGCTCGGGCGAAATGCCGGGCACGGCGTCGAGCGTGTCGGCGATCGCCTTCGGCTGCTCGAAGATTTCTTTTTGCATGTAGTGCCGGTAGGGCCCCAGCTCGGCCGCGCCGCTGTGCGCGATCACGGTGCGCACTTCGCGTTGAACCGATGCGTAGCGGCCGTCGGCACTGCGTGTGCTGATCCAGTGCTTGCCGAGTTGCAGATCGACCACGTCGCCTTCTTCGAGGTAGACGATCTGGTCGGTCACGCCCGCGAGTGCCATCGCGTCCGATGCTAGGAAGGTCTCGCCGGCCCGCTCGCCCGCGCCCACGCCGAGCACCAGCGGCGAGCCTTCGCGCGCGCCGATCACGCGGTGCGGTTCGTCGCGGCAAAACACCGCGATCGCGAACGCGCCGCGCAGCCGAACGGTGGTGCGCTGGACCGCATCGAACAGGTCGCCGTCGTACAAGTGGTCGACGAGGTGGGCGATGACCTCGGTGTCGGTCTGGCTCGTGAACACGTAGCCGCGCGCGCTCAGTTCGGTGCGCAGCTCGTCGTGGTTTTCGATGATGCCGTTGTGCACGAGCGCGATGCGACCGACGTTCACGCTGCCGCCGCTGACGGCGATAGCGGCGTCCGAAACACCCGGGCCGCGGCTGAAGTGCGGGTGCGCGTTGTGCACGACAGGCGCGCCGTGCGTGGCCCAGCGCGTGTGGGCGATGCCGGTGCCGGCGCTGACGCCATCGCGCGCGACCTCGGCTTCGAGTTCGGCCACGCGCGCGGTGCTGCGGGCGCGCCGCAGTTCGCCGTTTTGATGCACCGCGACGCCGCACGAGTCATAGCCGCGGTATTCGAGGCGCTTCAAGCCTTCGATCAGGATCGGGACGATGTTGCGGGTGCTGACGGCCGCGACGATTCCGCACATG
>JANMWQ010000372.1:0-8181 GCA_031394085.1 Rhizobacter sp.
GCTTCGGTGCAGCCGTAGATCTCCATCAGCGGCCCGGCCAGCGCAGCCTCGGCGCGCAGTGCGAGCTGCGGCGCGAGCGGCGCGGTCGCGCAGACGGTGAGATCGATCGCCGGCAGCGCAACGCCGGAGTCGAGCAGCATCATCAGGTGGAACGGCGTGGTCACCAGCAGGCGCGGGCGCGGCGCGCGCGCCAGCGCCGCGGCGATGTCGGCGGGGTAGAACGGGCGCGCCGTGTCGAAGGCGGCGCCCGCGAGCATGGCGATCAGCACGGTCGACTCGAAACCGTACATGTGCTGCGCCGGCACGGTCGCGACCAGCGTCACGCCGAGCAGGTCGCGGCGACCGATCTGCTGCGCCAGGCGCCGTGCGCCGGCCTGCGTGTTGCGCACCAGCAAGCCCCAGTGCTTGGCGTGCGGCACCGGCGCGCCGGTCGAGCCGGAGGTCAGCACCTGCGCGGCGAGTGCGGTGTCGTCGATCGCGGGCAGCGCGGGCGCGGCGGCGTCATCGGCCAGGGGCGTGAGCGTTTCGGTGTGGTGGATCGTCGGCAGCGGCAGCGTCGGCGCGTCGGTGTCGGCGAGCGCGTAGATCGACGGGAACAACGCGTGCAGCCGCGCCACCGTGTCGGTCGTGTGGTTCGGCGGCATCAGGCTGGCCTGGCCGCGCAGCATCGCCGCGCCGAGGCCGACCGCGAACCGGTAGCGGTCGGCGGTGAAGTTGAGCATCGGGCCGGCGGCTGGCAGGCGCGGCGCGAGCGCGTGCACGTCGGCGAGGTACTGGCGGCGCGAGATCGGCGCACCGTCGCGCCAGGCGAGCGGGGCGGCGAGGTCGTCGGCGAGGATCAGCGGCTGCGTCGTCGACGTCGGCGCGGACGTCGGCTCGGGCGCAGGTGTCGTGCTCATTTCGCGGCGTTGTGCCGGTACGAACGGATCGCGTCGGCGAAGCTCGCGCGCTCGAACTCGGGGTGCAGCCAGTAACGCAGCAGGTACTCGCCGACGAACATCGCGACGAGCGTGGCCGGCGTCAGCAGGTTCGCGAACAGCGCCCAGGTCTCGAACGGCGCGAACGCGTAGAGCGCGACCGACGCGACCGCCATGCCGACGAAATACACCGCCCAGGCGGTCGTGCACTTGCGCGTGTAGACGGCCATGTCGGGCGTGAAATTTCGGTGCACGCGGCGCGCCAGCGTGGTGATCAGCGGCGTGTGGCCGGCGCGCAGCGTGCTGCCGAACGCGAACGCGAGGAACCCGTGGATGCCGGCGTGCTGCCCGAGGTAGAGCAGCGGCGCCGGCACCTGCACGCCGAACAGCGCTTGCGCGACCAGGCCGATGATGGCGAGCGCCGCGAGTGCGCCGAGCGCGTGCTGGCCGCCGCGCCAGGCGCCGACGGCGATCGCAGCGAGCATTGGCGTGAGCACGCCGACGGCGTTCCACGGCGACGCCTGTGCCTGCGTCATCAGCCAGTGAGAGCCAAGAACGTAGGCGAGGGCCGCCAACGCGATTGCGGTGATGCGGGCGACGCTGCGAACGCCGGGGCGAATGGGCATGACCGGCTGATCCGCGGACGAACTCAACCGACGCGGTTGGCGGCGATGTGTTCGGTCAGGCTCGCCAGCGAGGTGAAGATGCGCACGTTGTCTTCGTCGTCGGAGCGCAGCTGGAAGCCGTAGCGTTGCGAGACCACGAGCGCGACTTCGAGGATGTCGATCGAATCGAGGCCCAGGCCTTCGCCGTACAGCGGCGCATCGGGCGCGATGCTGTCGGGGGCGACGTCGAGGTTGAGGGCCTCGACCATGAGCGCGGCCACTTCGCGCTGCAGATCGGTTTGGGTGGAGCTCATGCGTGCTTCGGGTCCGTGGGGTTCGCGTGCTGGCGGCGACGCGGGCCGGATCGGCATCGTCGGAAAGAATCGTGAGGGCGCAGCGGCCGGCTCACGGCGTGTGAGTTTACCAAAGCGGACGTTCGCCGGCGGCGCGGTACGATGCCGACCGCCCGGGGTGC
Source organism: Rhizobacter sp. (assembly GCA_031394085.1). Taxonomy (GTDB): domain Bacteria; phylum Pseudomonadota; class Gammaproteobacteria; order Burkholderiales; family Burkholderiaceae_C; genus LMDS01. The sequence continues at coordinate 1,998 of JANMWQ010000372.1, forward strand.
GGGGTGTGCCCCGACCCGCGAAATACGATCCAGAACTTCGACGAGACGCCCCGCATGCCACCCACCCCAGCCGCCTCCGGCCAACGCCCCGCGGCCTCGCCCGCCCTCGTGCACCTGCCGCATTCGCCGCTGCCTGGCTACTACGCCGATGCGCCGGCGCGCGCGCAGTTCCTGCGTGAAACCTTCGACAGCACCGCGCCCGACTACAACCGCCTGGAGAAGCTGCTCGGTTTGGGCACCGGCTCGTGGTACCGCCACGGCGCGCTGCAACGTGCCGGGCTGAAGCCGGGCGCGGATGTGCTCGATGTCGGCATGGGCACCGGCCTGGTCGCGCACGAGATTCTTCGCATCACCCACCAGCCGCAGCGCCTGATCGGTGTCGACCCGAGCCCCGGCATGATGGCGCAGGCCACGCTGCCGGCTGCGGTGCGCTGCCTCGAAGGAACGGCCGAGCGCTTGCCGGTGGCCGACGCCAGCGTCGACTTTTTGGTGATGGGCTACGCGCTGCGCCACATCACCGACCTCGAAGCTGCGTTCCGCGAGTTCCACCGCGTGCTGCGCCCGGGCGGCCGGGTGCTCGTGCTCGAGATCTCGAAGCCGCGCGGCGCGGTCGCCAACGCCTTGCTGAAAACCTACATGCGCGGCGTGGTGCCGCTGCTGGCGCGGCTGGTCGCGCGCCAGCCCGCGACGCCGATGCTGTGGCGCTACTACTGGGACACGATCGAGGCCTGCGCCGCGCCCGAGGCGGTGCTGCGCACGCTCGAAGGCGCCGGCCTGCGACAGGCGCGCCGCGAGGTCACGCTCGGGATCTTCTCCGAGTACCTGGCGGCGCGCTGAACGCGTCTTCCGCCGAGCCCGATGGCCAAACTGCACTTCCGCTACGCCGCGATGAACGCCGGCAAATCCACCGCCCTGCTGCAGGCGGCGCACAACTACGAAGAGCGCGGCATGCGGGTGCGCCTGTTCACCGCCGCGGTCCACGACCGCGACGGCAAGGGCGTGATCGCCTCGCGCCTGGGGCTGTCGCGCGAGGCCGAGACCTTCGGGCCCGAGACCGAGTTCGTGCCCGCCCACCTCGGCGACGGCATCGCCTGCCTGCTGATCGACGAGGCGCAATTTCTCACGCCCGAACAGGTGCGCCAGTTGCATCGGCTGGCGCACGTCGACGGTGTGCCGGTGATTTGCTACGGTCTGCGCAGCGACTTTCGCGCCGAGGCTTTTGCCGGCGCCGCGGCGCTGCTGACGCTGGCCGACGACATCGAGGAAATGAAGTCGGTTTGCGCCTGCGGCCGCAAGGCCACGCTGAACCTGCGCATCGACGCGCGCGGCCAGCGCGTGCGCGAAGGCGAGCAGGTGGTCATCGGCGGCAACGACCGCTACCGCGCGATTTGCCCGGCGTGTTTCTACAAGGAAGACGGGCTCGGGCCGGACGCGGCGCCGGGCTTGTTCGCGTAGAGAGGGCGCCTACTCGACCGTCGCCTCGCGTGTCAAAGCGGCGGCAGGCCGGTCAGCGCGAGCTTGAAGCGCACCGTCACGTCGTTGGCGACCAGCGAGGTGTCGGCCCACTCGGCTTCGCCGATCTTGTAGACGAGGCGCTTGATCGTGAAGCTGCCGGTCGCGACCGAGTTGGCGCCCGATTGCGCGACCGTGACGGGCACGACGATCGGTTGCGCGCTGCCCTTGATCGAGAGCGTGCCGGCGACCTCGAACTTGCCGCCGCCGAGGCCCTTGACGCTGCTCGACTTGAACGTCGCCTGCGCGAACTTGGCGGTGTCGAACCAGTTCGGTTTGACGAGCTCGGCGTCGGTCTCGGCGATGCCGAGTGTCGCGCTGGCCGCGTCGATCGTGAACGCCACGCTGCCGCTGGCGGGCTGCTTCGGGTCGAGCGCGATCTTGGCGTCGAATTTCTTGAACCGGCCTTCGACCGGCACACCCATCTGCGTGCTGGTGAAGACGATCTCGCTTTGCGCGGGCACGAGTGTGGCGGCGGGTTGGGCGTGCGCGGCGCCGGCAACGAGGCTGAGTGCGATCAGTGTTTTCATGGTTCGGTCTTTCGTGGCCACATGCGCCAGGGCCACATGCGCCAGAGAAGCCCGTCGCGATCGACGAGCTGGTGTTTGAGGGTCGCGGCCACGTGCAGCACGACGAGTGCCGCCAGCGCGAATGCGAAGGTCTGGTGCAGCGGCTTGAGCACCGCGTCGGCGAGTGCCTTGTTCACCGGCACCCAGTCGGGCAGCGGCAGCACGCCGAACCAGACGATGGGAAAGCCCGCCGCCGAGCTGTAGGCCCAGCCGGCGAGCGGCACCGCGAAGAAGAGCAGGTAGAGCAGCAGGTGCGTCGCGTGGTGCGCGTGACGCTGCCACGCGGGCATCGTGTTCAGCGCCTGTTGCGGCAGCGCCGGCGGTCGATGCGACAGCCGCCACAGCAGCCGCAAGGCCGACAGCGCGAGGATCGTCACACCGGCCCACTTGTGCCAGTTGAACAGCTTCAAGCGAAGCGGCGAGAACGCCAGATCGCTCATGTAGAAGCCGACGATGAACGAGCCGACGATCGCGAGCGCGAGCAGCCAGTGAAACGCGATCGCGATCGCGCCGTAGCGGTTGCCGCCGGGTTGCTTGATCACGCGGCGTGCTTGTCCGCTTCGGAGGTGAACGAGTCGGCGTAGAACTCGTCGTCCGGCAGGCCGCTCTTCTGCACGAAGTCTTTCTGCGCCGACTCGACCATGATCGGCGCGCCGCACGCATACACCTGGTGGTTCATCTGGTTCGGGTGATCGTGCATCACCGCGTGGTGCACGAGACCTGTGCGGCCTGTCCATTCGTCCTGCGGCTTCGGCTCGGAAAGCACCGGGATGTAGGTGAGGTTGGGCAGCGTCGCCGCGGCGTCGAGTGCCCACTCGTGCAGGTACAGATCGGCCTTGCTGCGGCAGCCCCAGTACAGCACCGCGTGCCGCGGGTTGCGCTTGTCCTGCGCGTGCTTGAACTGCAGGTGCTCGATGATCGCCTTGATCGGCGCGAAGCCGGTGCCCGAGGCGAGCAGGACCATCGGCTTGGTCGACTCCTCGCGCAAGAAGAAGCTGCCGAACGGGCCTTCCATGCGCAGGATGTCTTTTTCTTTCAGCGCACCGAACACGTGGTCGGTGAACTTGCCGCCGGGCAGGTGCCGAAGGTGCAGCTCGATCCCCGGCTTGTCGACCTGCGTGTGCGGCGCGTTGGCCATCGAGTAGCTGCGGCGCGCGCCGTCGCGCAGGATGAACTCGATGTACTGGCCGGCGTGGTACTGCAGCCGGTCGTTCGCCGGCAGCTGCATTTGCAGAAAGGCAACATCGGGCGCCGGCTTGCTGATCGAGGTCACACGCGACGGCATCTTGCGGATCGCGAACTCGCCGGCACCGGGCACGGTGCGCGCTTCGATGACGATGTCGCTCTGCGGCGCGGCCTGGCAGGTCAGGATCCAGCCGGCGGCTTCTTCTTCAGCGCTCAACGCCTTCGATTGATGCGTGCCGTGAATCACGCGGCCTTCGAGCATGCGGCTCTTGCACGAGCCGCAGGCGCCGTCCTTGCAGCCGTAGGGCAGGCCCACGCCTTGGCGGATCGCGGCGGCGAGGATGGCCTCGTCGCGGTCGACCGAAAAAGTGCGGCCGCTGGGTTGAACGGTGACGGTGAAGGGCATGGATGGCGAGCGCTGTGCGCGTTCTCATTAAACTCAGCCGCTGATTTTGCCTGCACATCCAATCTCCCCATGAAGCCCTGCTGATGGACCGCGCCACACGCTTCAAACGGCCGACGCTGCTCATCGTCGGCTGCGGCGATGTCGGCCTGCGCGTCGCCAAACTGCTGCGCGGTCGCTGGCGGCTGATTGCGCTGACGTCGAGCGCCGTGCGCTGCGACGCGTTGCGCGCGGCCGGCGTGCTGCCGCTGATCGGCAACCTCGACGCGCCTGCCACGCTCGCGCGCCTCGCCGGCCTGGCCGATGCGGTGCTGCACCTCGCCCCGCCGCCGGCCAGCGGCGCGACCGACCCGCGCACGGCGCACCTGCTGCAAGCGCTCGCGCGCCAGGGCCGCGTGCGGCGCGTCGTCTACGGCAGCACCAGCGGCGTCTACGGCGATTGCGACGGCGCACGTTTCGACGAGACGCGCGCCGTGAATCCGGCGACCGACCGCGGTCGGCGGCGGGTCGATGCCGAGCAGCGTCTGCGTTGGTACGGCCGCGCGTTCGGTGCGCGCATCAGCGTGTTGCGCATCCCCGGCATTTACGCCGGTGACCGCGCCGGCGGCCACCCGCGCGAGCGCCTCGCGCGCGGCGCGCCGGTGCTCGCGGCCGAACACGATGTGTTCACGAACCACATCCACGCCGACGACCTCGCGCGGGCCTGCGTTGCGGCGCTGCACCGCGGGTTGCCGCAGCGCGTGGTGCACGCGAGCGACGACACCGAGCTGAAGATGGGCGACTACTTCGACCTCGCGGCCGACCTTGAAGGCCTGCCGCGCCCGCGCCGCATCACGCGCAGACAGGCACGCGAAGAACTCTCGCCGATGCAGCTCAGTTTCATGGGCGAATCGCGTCGGCTCGTCAACACCCGCCTGAAGCGCGAGCTGCGCTTGCGGCTTCGCTACCCGACCGTTGCCCAGGGGCTGACGGCCTGACGCACGCGCCTGAATTCACCGACCATGAAAACACTGATCCTGACCGACCCGCTCCCGACCGATGGCTTTGCCGATGCGATCCACGCGATCGCGCCCGACATCGAGTTGATCGCGTACCGGCGCGACATCGGCGACGCCGAACTCGCCGACATCGAGGTCGTGCTGGGCTGGCGTTTTCCGGCCGGCGTGGCGGCGCGCTTGCCGAAGCTGAAGTGGGTGTGTTCGGTCGCGGCGGGTGTCGAGAAGCTGCTGGTGCCCGAGCTCGCGCCGCACGTGCCGCTTTCGCGCATCGTCGACACCGAGCAGGCCGAGGGCATCGCGCAGTTCGTCGTGCTGATGGCGCTGCGGCACGTGCGCGGGCTCGAAGGCTACGAGGTGTTGCAGCGTCAGCGCGCGTGGACGCGCAGTCCGATGGCGGCGGCGCGCAACCGCGTCGCGGTGCTGGGCATGGGCACGGTGGGCGGTGCCGTCGCGCGGCTGCTGGGGGCGGTCGGCTTCGCGGTGACAGGCTGGAGCCGCCGCACCGGCGCATCGCTCGATGCGCTGCTGGCGAGCAGCGACATCGTCGTCTGCGCGCTGCCGCTGACGCCCGAGACCGAAAGCATCCTCGGCGCGCGCGCGTTCGCGACGATGCCCGAAGGCAGCTACCTGATCAACATCGCGCGCGGTGCGCACGTGGTCGAACCCGAGCTGATCGTTGCGGTGCGCAGCGGTCGGCTCGCTGGTGCCGCGCTCGACGTGCAGCGCCACGAGCCGATGCCCGCCGACGACCCGCTGTGGGCCGTGCCCGGCATCACGATCACGCCGCACATCGCGGCGCAGTCGTCGACCGGGACGATCGCGGCGCAGTTCGTCGCCGGCTTGCGTTGCATCGAGCGCGGCGAGGCACCACCGCAAACCGTCGACCGCGCACGCGGCTACTGAGTGCGTGTCAAGTCAGCATCACTTGCCGAACGGCGATCGGCCCTGCCAGTAGCGGATCATCAAGAACCCGCCGAGCATGCCGCCGAGGTGCGCGAAGTGGGCCACGCCCTGCATCGTGCCGGTCACGCCGAACAGCAGTTCGAGCCCGCCGAAGATCGCGACGAAGTACTTGGCCTTCATCGGAATCGGCGGGAACAGCGGCATGATGATGCGGTTCGGGAACATCATCCCGAAGGCGAGCAACAGCCCGAACAGGCCGCCCGAAGCGCCGACCGTCGGGTAGATCGCGCCGGTCACTGCGGCGATCGCCAACTGCGCCACGGCGGCCGTCAGCACGCTGGCGAAGTAGAACTGCAAGAAGCGCTTGGGCCCCCACAGCCGCTCCAGATCGGAGCCGAACATCCACAGCCCGAGCATGTTGAAGAACAGGTGCGTGAAGCTGCCGTGCAGAAACGCGTAGCTGACAACCTGCCACGGCAAGAAACCGCTGCCGAGCGGCCAGAGGGCGAGCGCACGGGTGAACCAGGGGCCGAGAAAGTAGTCGATGCAGAACGCCGCCACGTTGATGAGCAGCAGGGCTTGGGTCACGGGGGGGATCGGCGGCATGCGCGAAT
>JANMWQ010000402.1:0-2307 GCA_031394085.1 Rhizobacter sp.
ATTCCGGCCACTTCCATCTTCGCCTCTTCGGCGAAATCGAGCAGCGCGGCGCGCACGGCTTCATAGGCCTGCGCCGGGTCTTCGGTCGCGTCGAGCTTGTTGATCGCGAACACGATGCTCGGTACGCGCAGCAGTTGCGCGAGCAGCGCATGGCGGCGCGTCTGCGCGAGCAGCTTGACCGGCATGGCCGCGGTTGCGGATTTCGTGTCGAGCTTGGTGATGTCGACCAGCACGACCGCCGCGTCGCTGCCGGCCGCGGCCGTCACCATGTTGCGGGTGTACTGCTCGTGGCCGGGCGCGTCGGCGATGATGAACTTGCGCTGCTTGGTCGCGAAGTAGCGGTAGGCCACGTCGATCGTGATGCCTTGCTCGCGCTCGGCCTCGAGACCGTCGGTCAGCAGCGACAAGTCAATCGGGGCACCCGCCGCCCGCTTTTCGAGCGTGTCGAGCTGGTCGGCGAGGATCGCACGCGAGTCGTACAGCAGGCGACCGATCAACGTGCTCTTGCCGTCGTCGACCGAGCCGGCGGTGAGGAAGCGCAAGGCGCGGTGGTCCGCGCCTTTCGGGCCTTCGCGGTGGTCCGCGCCTTTCAGGCCTTCGCGGTGGTCTGCGCCTTTCGTCGGTGTTTCGCGGTGGTCACTCATCAGAAATACCCTTCCTTCTTGCGCCGCTCCATCGAAGCCTCGGAGGTGCGGTCGTCCATGCGGGTGGCGCCGCGCTCGCTGACGGTTACCTGCAGCGTTTCGGCGACGATCTCGGCGGCATTCGTCGCCGGGCTTTCGACCGGGCAGGTGCAGGTCATGTCGCCGACGGTGCGAAAACGGACCTCTACCGTCTCGACGGTCTCGCCCGGCAGCGCAGGCGTGACCTCGGTCAACGGCACCAGCAACCCCTTGCGGCGGATCACTTCGCGGTCGTGCGCGAAATACAGGTTCGGCAGCGGGATGTTCTCGCGTGCGATGTAGAGCCACACGTCGAGTTCGGTCCAGTTGCTGATCGGAAACGCGCGCATGTGCTCGCCCGGCTTGATGCGGGTGTTGAACAGCGTCCAGAGTTCGGGGCGCTGCTCTTTCGGCTGCCATTGGCCGAAGCTGTCGCGGTGGCTGAAGATGCGCTCCTTCGCGCGGGCCTTTTCTTCATCGCGGCGGGCGCCGCCCAGCAAGACGTCGAAGCGATGCGCTTCGATCGCTTCGAGCAGCGCGACGGTCTGGTGGCCGTTGCGCGATTCGAGCGGGTGGCTCAGGCGCACCGTGCCGCGAGCGATCGACTCTTCGAGGTCGCCGACGATCAGCCGCTCGCCCATCTCGGCGACGCGCCGGTCGCGAAACTCGATCACCTCGGGAAAGTTGTGGCCGGTGTCGACGTGCAGCAGCGGGAACGGCAAGCGGCCTTCGTAGTCGCCGCTGTTGCCCGTTCCTGTGGTCTTCTTCTTGAACGCTTTCTCGGCCAGCCGCAGCACGACGCACGAATCCTTGCCGCCCGAGAACAGCAGCGCGGGCCGCTCGAATGCCGCGACGCTTTCGCGCAGGATGAAGATCGCTTCTTCTTCGAGCCAGTCGAGGTGGGTCTGGTCGAGTTCGGGCAACAGTTGCGCGACTTCCAACGGGGCATCTTGTAGTCGTGCGTTCATGGGCGGTCTCCGATCATCGAAACTTGGGGCGCCAGCGCGCCTACTTCTTCATGGACATGCAGGCCGCACTCTTTCGCGCCTTCGTCTTCCCACCACCAGCGTCCGGCGCGAAAGTCTTCGCCGACGGCGATGGCGCGGGTGCACAGCGCGCAACCGATGCTCGGGTAGAACTGGTCGTGCAGCGGGTTGTAGGGCACGTCGTTGATGGCGATGTAGTGCCATACGTCGGCCCAGCTCCAGTCGGCGAGCGGGTTGAACTTGGTGCGGCCCGCGGGCCCGCCATTCGGGTCGAGCTCGGTGAACGGCGCGGTGCCGCGGTTCGCCGATTGCTCGCGGCGCATGCCGGTGACCCACGCGCTGCGACCGTCGAGCATGCGCGAGAGCGGCTCGAGCTTGCGGATCGCGCAGCAGCCCTTGCGCAGCGCGATGTTGTCGTACATCGCGCGCTCGCCGTTCTGGCGAACGAATTGCACGACCGATTCCTGCACCGGTTCGAACACCTCGACCTCGAGCACATAGCGTGACTCGATGCGCTGAATCAGCCCGACCGTCTCGGCGTGCAGCATGCCGGTCTCGAGCGTGCCGATCGCGATGGCCAGGTCGTGGCGCGCGATCAGGTCGGTGATCACCATGTCTTCGGCGCCGAGGCTGGTCGCCTGCACGACGCGCATCGGGTG
>JANMWQ010000403.1:0-3083 GCA_031394085.1 Rhizobacter sp.
TCGCGATGCTCGAGCTCAGCAGCTTCCTGCGCAGCTGGGGCTGGGCCCTGGCGCTGCTGATCGCAGCCGGCGTCGGCCTGTTGCTGCTGATGCTGCGCAACGAAGCCTTTCGCCAGAGTTTCGACGCCGGCTGGCTCGAGCTGCCACTGATCGGCAAGCTCGCACGCGGCTACAACGCGGCGCGCTTCGCCGGCACGCTGGCGATGCTCGCGGGTGCCGGCGTGCCGATCCTGAAGGCGCTGCAGGCCGCGGCCGAAACGCTCTCGAACCGCGCGATGCGCGCCGACGCGATGGACGCGCTGGTGCAAGTGCGCGAAGGCGCGCCGCTGGCCTCGGCGCTGGCGGGCAAGAAGCGCTTTCCGGGGTTGCTCGCGATGTTCTCGCGGCTGGGCGAGCAGACCGGCCAGTTACCGCTGATGCTGGAGCGCGCCGCGCGCCAGCTCGGCACCGAGGTGCAGCGCCGCGCGCTGCAGATGGCGACGATTCTCGAGCCGCTGCTGATCGTCGCGATGGGTGGCGTGGTGATGCTGATCGTACTGGCTGTGCTGTTGCCGATCATCCAGCTCAACACCTGGGTCAAGTGACGCTAGCTGGCGCGCGATCTGCAACAACAGCCTGAGGTTTGCCCCTCAGTTCGGTGGCGCGATGTTCGGCAGACTGTGCTTGAATGACCGCAGCCCAAGTTGCTGCAGGAGGATCGCCAGATGCCCGCTTCCAACGACCTCGTGACGGTCTCACCGCGGCACGGCAGCATGCCGATCGCCCGCATGCGCCACCTCTACCGCGTCGACCAGGTCGGCGCCAAGCTCGACAAGCTGCCGCAGAAGGAACACGAGAGCCTGCGGTCGACTTACGAGCGCATGCTCGAAAAAGGCCCGGAGCGCTTTCAGGTCAAGCCCTCCGGCTTGCCGATGATGGCGCACCTGTACGACGAGCTGCCCAACTTCACCGCGGTGCTCGACGACATCCGCCGCCAACTCGCGCTCTGCGAAGACTCGCGCGACGCGCTCGAGATCACGCCGCTGTTGCTGCTCGGCCCGCCCGGCGTCGGCAAGACGCATTTCGCACGCGAGCTCTCGGTGCTGCTCGGCACCGGCATGGGCTTTTTGTCGATGAGCTCGATGACCGCCGGCTGGGTGCTTTCGGGTGCATCGAGCCAATGGAAAGGCGCGCGCCCCGGCAAGGTGTTCGAGACCCTGGTCGATGGGCAATACGCGAACCCGGTGATGGTGGTCGACGAGATCGACAAGGCCGGCGGCGAGCACGCCTACGACCCGCTCGGCGCGCTCTACAGCTTGCTCGAACACGACACCGCCGGCAGCTTCACCGACGAGTTCGCCGAGGTGCCGATCGACGCGAGCCAGGTCATCTGGGTCGCGACCGCGAACGACGGCCGCGCGATTCCCGAGCCGATCCTGAACCGCATGAACGTCTACGAAGTGCAGGCACCCGACCGCGACGCCGCGCGCTGCATCGCCGCCCGGCTGTACCGCAGCATCCGCGCCGAACACGGCTGGGGCGAGCGCTTCGACACCGAGCCGCCGAGCGACTTGCTCGATGCGATGAGCGAGATGGCGCCGCGCGAGATGCGCCGCGCGCTGATGACGGCCTTCGGCAACGCCAAGCTCGATCGGCGTGAGCGCATCGCGACGCGCGATTTGCCGGAAGTGCGCGGCAAGCGCGGGGCGATCGGGTTCGTGCAGTAGAAGCAACGAGAAGATCGGTCCTGACCGGCTACGGAGACGGCAGCTTCGCAAGTTCTACCGACAGGCGCTCGGCGAGAAGAGGCAGGTCCTGTGTCAACGTGTCGTAAACAACGGCGTTCTCGATGCGGTCGTAACCGTGGATGATCCTGTTGCGAAGCCCGATCGCAAAGGCAATCTCGGGCAAACGGACTCGGATGTCGGGATCGATCTGCGCCATGCGCTGGCAGGCCTCCCCAAGTATCTCCAGTTGACGTTCGACGGCCGAACGAACCAGCGCATTCGCCTCGTACTCGGCAAAGGAAACGTGCGTCGAAAACTGGCGGGCTAACCGCACCGCAGTCAGCGCGTCAAACAAGTGCTTCGGAAGGCGATTCGTCATAGACCGTTGTTCGCGTGGCGTCGACCGCAGCACGCAAGTAAGGGTTCTCGATCGGACGATCGGTCATCAGGTCGACGGGCCGTTCCAGCAGCGTCTCGAGCGCTTCGCTGAAGCCGAGAAAGCGTTGGCCCATCGAAACGCTCGGCTGCGGGACGAAGCGCGCAATAAAATCGTAGTCGCTCGCAAAGGGATCGAACGCGCCGACCGAAGCAGAGCCGAACACCTCGAGGCGCATCACTCCGAAACGGCGGCACAGCTTGCCCACTTCGACCAGTTTCATTGCAAGCTTTGGTTCCATGTCGCAATTATCGGCAGGTTCGGCCGCAGCGCGCTACAGATCGCGCAACATGGCGCCTTCGTCGACAACGCGTTTGGCCATGGTTGCCGACAGCCCCTCGGCCTCGACCACGTCGACCTTGAACGGCAGGTCGCTGGCCTCGAACCGATCGCGCAGCTCGGCGCGTTGAGCCCAGGTCAGCCGTGGCGGCTGAACGACGAGCAGGTCGAGATCGGAGAACGGCCGCGCCCGGCCGGTTGCGCGCGAACCGAACACGAGCACCTGCGCCTCGGCGACCACGCCATCAAAAATCTCGCGAACGGTGCGCGCCTGCGCAGGCGTCAGTTGCACGGGCTTGCACAGCGGACGCGCATCAACTCGCAAGGCTCGCCTCCAGTGCACCTAGCAACACCGACGAATCGGCAGCAAAGGCGGCCGCGCGGCCGGCGACCGCCTGCGCTATTGCCTCGTCGTAGGCGTGGCTCGTGGCATTGCGCACCTCGCGCCACTCGCGCCAACGCGACGCATCGGGCATCAGCCCAGCGTCGGCAGCGATGCGCAACAGGTCGTTGAACGACAGATCGACGACGCGATCCGCGGATTCGGAACGCTCGATCAAGACGCGGCGGGTCAGCCTGATCGACAACTCGTAGGTGAACTCGAACGACTGAATCACCGCCGAACGCAAATGCGGCTTGAGCGGCGCACCTTCCGGCTGCGC
>JANMWQ010000414.1:0-2824 GCA_031394085.1 Rhizobacter sp.
ACGACTGACGTGGCGGACACCCAAAGCACGACCGAGACCGCTGCCTTCAAGCACCGGCTCGACCGGATCTACCTGCGCTACACCCTCGGCTTCGTCGCCTTTGTCGCGCTGCTGGCGGTGTTGGAGCAGACCGGCCTGACGCGGCGCTGGATCGGTGTGATCTTTCTGTTGGCGACGATCGGCCTCTACGCCGCGATCGGCATCGTCAGCCGCACGACCGATGCGGCCGAGTACTACGTCGCCGGCCGGCGCGTGCCGGCGATGTACAACGGCATGGCGACGGCCGCCGACTGGATGTCGGCCGCGTCGTTCATCGGCCTGGCCGGCACGCTGTACCTGCAGGGCTACGGCGGCCTGGCTTACGTGATGGGCTGGACCGGAGGCTTCGTGCTGGTCGCGCTGCTGCTCGCGCCCTACCTGCGCAAGTTCGGCCAGTACACGATCCCCGATTTCCTGGCGGCGCGCTACGGCGGGCGCCTGCCGCGGCTGATCGGGCTGATGGCGGCCATCCTGTGCTCGTTCGTCTACCTGGTCGCGCAGATATACGGCGTCGGGCTGATCACGACGCAGCTGACCGGCGTCGACTTCGTGCTCGGCATCTTTCTGGGGCTCGGTGGCGTCCTCGTGTGCTCGTTTCTCGGCGGCATGCGCGCGGTCACGTGGACACAGGTGGCGCAGTACATCATTCTCGTGATCGCCTACCTGATCCCGGTGGTGTGGCTGTCGATGAAGCAAACCGGCGTGCCGGTGCCGCAGCTGGTCATCGGTCAGCAACTCGCGAAGGTCAGCGCGCGCGAGCAGCAGTTGCTGCACGACCCGAAAGAGCTCGAAGTGCGGGCGCTGTTCAAGGCCCGCGCCGACGAGTACGCAAACAAGCTGAAAGACGTGCCCGCAGCGCTCGTCGCCGACCGGGCACAGGCGCAACAGCGCGCACGCGAGCTCAAGGCAGCGAACGCGCCGCTGCGCGAGATTCAACTGGCCGACAAGGCGCTCGCGACGCAGCCCAAATCGGAGGCCGCCGCACGTGAAGCGTGGACCCGCGCGCAGGCCGCCAACGAAGCGCGCTCGCAGCCGCTTGCCGGCATGCCGCTGCACGCACAACAGTTCGCCGGCGACCCGGACGGCGATGCCGCGCAGCGCAAGACCTTCAACGACTCGCGCCGCAACTTCATCGCGCTCGTGTTCTGCCTGATGGTCGGCACCGCCGCGCTGCCGCACATCCTGATGCGCAGCTACACGACACCGTCGGTCAAGGCGGCGCGCGAGTCGGTCGCGTGGTCGCTGTTCTTCATCCTGCTGCTGTACCTGACAGCGCCGGCGCTCGCGGTGCTGGTCAAGTTCGAGGTGTTCAACGGGCTGGTCGGCTTGCCGTTCGACCGGTTGCCGGTCTGGATCGCGAGCTGGACGCGCATCGATCCGGCGCTCGTCTCGGTGATCGACATCAACCGCGACGGCATCCTGCAGCTCGGCGAAATCCGCATCGGCAGCGACTTGATCGTGCTCGCCACGCCCGAGATCGCCGGGCTGCCGTATGTCGTCACCGGCATGGTCGCGGCTGGCGGGCTCGCGGCCGCGCTGTCGACCGCCGATGGCTTGCTGCTGACGATCGGCAACGCGCTGTCGCACGACCTGTACTACAAGCTGCTGGGCCCGGATTCGTCGAGCGCGCGGCGCGTCACGGTCTCGAAGGTGCTGCTGTTGGTGGCGGCGCTGGCCGCGGCAGCCGTGGCGGCCCAGCGGCCGGCGGACATCCTGTTTCTCGTCACCGCCGCATTCTCGATCGCGGCCTCGGCGTTCTTCCCGGCGCTGGTGCTCGGCATTTTCTGGAGCCGTGCGAACCGCTGGGGCGCGCTGTGCGGCATGGCTGGCGGTCTCGGGGTGACGCTGTACTACCTGATCCGCAACGAGGCCTGGCTGCGCGGCCTGTTCGGCGTGACGGCACCGGTCGACTTGTGGTGGAGCATCCTGCCGGTCTCGGCGGGCGTGTTCGGCGTGCCGCTCGGGTTCAGTGCCTGCGTGGTCGTCAGCCTGCTGACGCCGGCGCCCTCGGCCGAGGCCCGTGCCTTCACGCGCAGCTTGAGGTACCCCGGCCGGGGATGATGAGGGTAGGTGAGCCACCGCGGGCTATAATCTGCGGCTCACCTTGCCACACCCGGGTCTGACGCTTCGGGGTGGCTTCATGACCACACGCCCCTGCGGGCCGTGGTTTCACCACACGCCCATCGTGGGCCGTGGCATCCACAAGGAGATTCAATGCGTCACTATGAAATCGTTCTGCTGATCCACCCGGATCAAAGCGAACAGGTTCCGGCCATGCTGGAACGTTACAAGGGTGTTATCACCGCCGGCGGCGGCAAGGTCCACCGCGTGGAAGACTGGGGTCGTCGCCAGATGGCCTACATGATCCAGAAGCTCGCGAAGACCCACTACCTCTGCCTCAACATCGAGTGCAGCAAGGAAGTGCTGGTCGAGTTGGAGACCGGCTTCCGTTTCAACGACGCCGTCATTCGCCACCTCACGGTGCTGCAAGACGAAGCCGTCAGCGCGCCTTCGGTGATGATGAAGATGGTCGAGCGCGAAGATTCGCGCAAGTCGTCTCCGCCGACCGAGCGGGGTGACCGCGGTGAGCGCGGCGGCGACCGTGGCGACCGCCCCGAACGCGCAGAGCGTCAGGAGCGCCCGCCCCAGGAGGCTTCGGCCTAAGGATGCCGGCGCCGTTGCCGCCACCGGCGCGCTGAATGAACCGGCTGGTTCTGACGGCGCAACTGGTAGAGCGAGGCGCGCTGCGATACACACCCGCCGGTTTGCCGGCCCTCGATTTGAG
>JANMWQ010000456.1:0-2596 GCA_031394085.1 Rhizobacter sp.
GAAACCAGCGCCGCGGGCCTCGCGCCCGCTACACGCCCCAACCGAATCCGTCGTTGCAGACGCTGCGCTCGGTGATGCGAAGCAGCGCCGGCAATTCACGCCCGATGTCGATTTCACCGCCCTCCTCGTCTGCCACGGCGACTGTCCAACGGCACAGCTTGACCGCGTTCATCGAGAACGGTAGCGCTGCGAAGCATTCGCGCTCGGGTTTGGTCATCGGTTTGACGGCGGGCACAGGCTCAGCGAGCTCGGCGCGCGCAGCCCGGCACAACGCGGGCAAGGTCACCGTCGCAAGATAGCGCTGCGCGGATGGCTGCAGCCGGATCGGCTCGGTCACCAGCGGGGGGTACAGATCGGCCAGCAGGTCGGCACCGAGGTGCGCGATCGAAGCGGCCGACGGCGATGCCGCAGCGCGCGCGCGCGTGGCCCGCACCAGATCGCCGAGACGGTGCAGCAGCGCTGCGGTGACGAGTGCGTCGGCAGCGCCTGCACGGCGTGCCAAAACAGCCGACCGAACACTGCGCCGCCAAATCGCCGCAGCAGACCCCGATCGGTGCGCGCGGCCCCACGCCTGCAGGTGGCCTGACAGTGCCGCGTACGAGGCAAAGGGCTCATCGCGGTGTGTCGCCGGCGGCGCCTGCGCGGTCACGGTGGGTCGGCTGAGCGTGAACATGTGCGTTTCCTCGGAGGCTGTGCGCGCCGGGCTTGCACGCGTTTGCCCGATGGTGAGGAGCCAATGTGTCGCGCTCGTTGCGCATGCCTGCGCCCGCTTTCAAGGCGGGGGCTTCATCACCGCGTCACAAAGCGTCGGTGTGTGTCAGCGAGCGCCGGCGATCTTCGCGAGCTTGAAGAAGACATCGGTGTTGTCCATCAAGCCGGTGAAGCCGGCGGCGCCGCGGCCGTAGGCCGACAACGGCACATCGGTCGCGGTGTGCACGGCGCTCTCGCCCGGGACCTGGCCTGTCACCAGAAAGCCGGTGTCCTTGTTGCGTGACGCGGGGTCGGCTGGATAGGCCTTCAACGGCGCGACACCGCCGAACGGCTGCTGCGCGTCGCGCGTCGGCGTGAGGTTGGAAAGCCAGGTCTCGTAGCGATCGGAATTGGCGCCGTAGCCGATCAGCAGCTTGTAGTCGACGTCGGTCGTCGCCGGGTAGCCGTCGGCGAGCATGTTGTACTTGGGAAACTTCGCCGCCTGGTAGAGGCCGACGACCTTGTCGCGCTGCGCTTCGACACCCGGCTTCGCGGTCGCGTCGTAGAGCGCCGCCACCGGCTTGGTCGAGGCACCGATGATCGCCGCGCCCGAGCACTCGTGGTCGGCGGTGACGATCACGATCGTGTCGGGGTGCTGGTCGGCGAAGTCTTTCGCGACCTGCACCGCGCGGTCGAACTCCAGCACTTCGAGCAGCCAGCGGTCGGTGTCCATCGCGTGGGACTGCTTGTCGATCGACGCGCCTTCGATCATCGCGACGAACCCGCGCTTGTTTTTGGCCAGCACATCGAGCGCGACCTTGGCCATCTCGTCGAGCATCGGCTGGTCGGGGAAGCCGTAGTCATCGACGACCGTCGAGACGCCGCGGCGCTGGCCGATCTTGTCGAACGCGACGTTCATGTTCGAGTAGGCGAACAACCCGAGCAACTTGTCGGCCACCGGCGCGCGGCTCAGCAGCGCGGTCTTGTCGGGCGCGTAGGCGAAGCCGGCACGCTCGAACTCGCCGATCACATCGCGTTCCGGGTCGAGCGCACCGCGCGCCGCGCTCCAACCGGTGACCACGTCGGCGGGCAGCTCGTAGTCGCTGCGGCGGTCGCGCTGCGAGCCGTTCATCGGTTGGCCTTCGCGCGTGCCATCGGCCTTGAGTGCATCGCCGTTCGGCAAGAACCACTTGCGGCCGCCGCCCATCAGCACGGTCAGGCCGGTCAGGCCACGGTCGTCGAGAAACTGGTCGACGATGCCGGTGCCGTAGCCGCGGTTGCTGGTGTGCACCGCCATCGCGGCGGGGGTGGCGTCGAACACATCGGCGGTGGTCACGATGCCGAGCGCCTTGCCTTGCGTGCGGTGCAGGTACTCGGCGAGGTACTCGATGCGCGGGTTGTCGAAGGCATCGACGGTGTCGTCGGGCCACACGCCCTGCTGGTTGTTGGCCGACTTGTTGCCGGTGACGTAGTTCGACATGCCCGGCGACGAATCGGTGACGAGACCGTCGAGCGATGAGGTCATCACCATGCCGGTGACCGGAAAGGTGTCCATCGCCAGGCGCCCCTGCGCCTTGCCCTGCGCGTAGCCACGGCCCATGATGCGCGCGGCCGTGCGGTGCGCCGCGCCCATGCCGTCACCGAGCAGGATGATGATGTTCTTCGCCGGCTTCGCATCGCGGCCGAGCGCCACGATCTCGAAGTTGCCGTCGGCCGAGACGCTCTGGCCGTCGCTCTGCGTCGCGCGGATGGTGAGCTTGTGCACGCCGGGTCGCGTGAACGAGAACGCGCGCTGCGAGACGACCGCGGCGTTCACGTCCTTCGGCAAGGTGAGGCCGGCCGTGACCACGCTCGTGGTGCCGGCGGCGGGCCGCGTGGTTACGCCGTCGACGAGGAAAGCGAAGTC
>JANMWQ010000512.1:0-2746 GCA_031394085.1 Rhizobacter sp.
CACGGCGACGGCGAGCAAGAGGCTGGGCAGCGCCAGCATGATGTCCATCAGCCGCATGATCGTGAACTCGACGCCGCCGCGGAAAAAACCCGCGAGCAGGCCGAGCAGCACACCGCCGGTCAGCGACAGGCCGACCGAGACGAGGCCGATGATCAGCGACAGGCGTGTGCCGTGGATCAGGCGCGAGAGCACGTCACGGCCGACCGGGTCGGTGCCGAGCAGGAAGACGTGGCCGCCGATGGGCTGCATCGATGGCGCCTTCAGCACGGCGTCGGGGTACTGCTCTTTTGGCGAATACGGTGCGATCACGTCGGCGAACAAGGCGCACAGCACGAGCGCGACGATGACCGCCAGGCCGATCACCGCACCGCGGTTGCGGCGGAAGTCGCGCCAGAGTTCGGCGAACGGCGACGGCGGCGCCTGCTGTTGCACGATGACGTCAGGGGTGGCGCTCATGTGTGCCGGATCCGCGGGTTGATCACGCCGTAGAGCACATCGACGATCAGGTTCACACCGATGATGACGGTGGCCGACAGCAATATGCCACCCTGCACCGCAGGGTAGTCACGGCGGTGGATCGCCTCGACCAGCCACTTGCCGATGCCCGGCCACGAGAAGATCGTCTCGGTCAGGATCGCACCCGCGAGCATCGTGCCCACCTGCAAGCCGATCGTCGTCACGACCGGGATCAGCGCGTTGCGCAGCGCATGGATGCCGATCACCCGAAAGCTCGATGCGCCTTTCGCGCGCGCGGTGCGCACGTAGTCTTCGCGCAGCACCTCGAGCATGCTCGAGCGCGTCATGCGTGCGATCACCGCGAGCGGGATCGTGCCGAGCGCGATCGCCGGCAAGATCAGGTGCGAGAGCGCGCTCCGAAACGCACCCTTGTCGCCGCCGAGTAACGAGTCGATCAGCATGAAGCCGGTGACCGAAGGGATGTCGAACTCGATCGCAATGCGGCCGGACACCGGCGTCCAACCGAGCCCGACCGAGAAGGTCAGGATCAGCAGCAGCCCCCACCAGAAGATCGGCATCGAAAAGCCGGTGAGCGAGGCGCCCATCACCGAGTAGTCCCACACGGTGTTGCGTTTGACGGCCGCGATGATGCCGGCCGGTAACCCGACGGCGAGCGCGAGCAGCAGCGCCACCGCCGAGAGCTCGATCGTCGCCGGGAAGCGCGCGACGAACTCGCGGAACACCGATTCGTGCGTCACGGTCGACAGCCCCAGATCGCCGTGCAGCGCCTTCCACACGTACTCGGCGTACTGCACCGGCAGCGGCCGGTCGAGGCCGAACTCGTGCATCAGGCGCGTGTAGCGTTCCGGGTCCATGCCGCGCTCGCCTGACAGCGCCTCCACCGGGTTGCCCGGCAGCAGACGAATCAGCGAGAACACCAGCAGCGTGATGCCGATGAAGGTCGGCAGCACGAGGCCGATGCGCTTGAGGAAGAAGGTCAGCATCTCGGTGTCACGCCCGGGTGAGCGCGCACTGCATCAAGGAGGCGCGTCACTTGCCCGAGAGGTCGACCTTGGTAAAGATGTGGCGCGAGGCCGCGTCCATCTTGTAGCCGATCACTTCCTTGCGGATCGGGTCGAACCGCACCGAGTGTGCGATCGTGATCCACGGCGCGTCTTCCTTGACGATCACCTGCGCCTTTTCGTAAAGCGCGGCGCGGTCGGCCTGCTGGGTCACGCCCTTGGCTTTTTGCACCAGGTCTTCGAAGTCCTTGTTGCACCAGCGCGCGAGGTTGCCACCGCCCTTCACGGCCGAGCAGCCGAGCAGCGGCGCGAAGAAGTTGTCGGGGTCGCCGTTGTCGCCCGACCAGCCGAACATGATGGAGGTTTGCTCGCCGGTCTTGCTGCGCTTGCGGTACTCGCCCCACTCGTAGGTGAGCAGCTTGGCCTTCACGCCGATCTTTTCCCAGTCGGACTGGATCAGCTCGGCCATGCGCTTGCCGTCGGGGTTGTAGGGGCGTGTGACCGGCAGGTACCAGAGCTCGATCTCGGTGCCGTTCGGGTAGCCGGCCTGCGCTAGCAGCGCCTTCGCCTTGGCGGGGTCGTAGGCGTAGTCGACGACCTTGTCGTTGTACGACCAGAGCGTCGGCGGGATCGGGTTCTTCGCGACCTGGCCTGCGCCCTGGAACACGGTCTCGAGAATCGCCTTCTTGTTCACGGCCATGTTCAAGGCCTGGCGCACTTGTTTGTTGTCGAACGGCTTCTTCTCGACGTTGAACGCGATGTAGCCGACGTTGAGGCCCTGCTGCGAGACGAGGTTGATGTTCGGGTCGTTCTTCATCAGCGCCACGTCGGCCGGCTTCGGAAACGCCATCACCTGGCACTCGTTGGTCTTGAGCTTGGCGTAGCGCACCGAGGCGTCGGTCGTGATCGCGAACACGAGGTTGTCGATCTTCGGGCGGCCGCCCCAGTACGTGTCGTTGGCCTTGTAGCGCACGACCGCGTCTTTTTGGTACGAGACGAAGCTGAACGGGCCGGTGCCGATCGGCTCGCGGTCGGGCACGTCGGGCGTGCTTGCGGCGCGCATCTTGTCGAAGTACTCGGCGGACAGGATCGAGGCGAAGTCCATCGCCATGTTGGCCATGAACGGCGCCTCGGGCTTCTTCAGCACGAACTTCACCGTCATCGCGTCGACCTTCTCGACGTGGTCGACGATGTCCTTCATGCCCATGTCCTCGAAGTACGCGTAGGTCTGGCCCGGCGTCACCTTCGCGAACGGATGGCTCGGGTCG
>JANMWQ010000528.1:0-2097 GCA_031394085.1 Rhizobacter sp.
CCGCGATGAACCGCGCTGCCGAAGCGGCCGTGCCGCAAGCGAAGTCGCTGCTCACCGATGCGGTCAAGGCGATGAGCGTCGAAGACGGCAAGCAAATCCTGACCGGCGGCGACAACTCGGTGACCAACTTCTTCGCCGGCAAGACGCGCGCGCCGTTGTCGGTGACCTTCTTGCCGATCGTCACGAAGGCGACCGAGAAGGTGTCGCTCGCCGAAAAGTACAACGCGGTGGCCGGCAAGGCGGCCGGCGTTGGCTTGCTCAAAAAGGACGACGCCAACATCCAGCAATACGTGACCGGCAAGGCGCTCGACGGCCTCTACCTGATGATCGGCGAAGAGGAACGCAAGATCCGCAAAGACCCGATCGGCACCGGCAGCGCGATCTTGCAGAAAGTGTTCGGCTCGCTGAAGTAACAGCAGCAGTCGGCGCACGTCGGGTGTCAAAGGCCTTTCGACAACTCGAACATCAGCGCCGACGGCAGCGAGCTCGCCAATACTTCGCGCCCCACGCGCGCCATCGACGCGCCGCCGAAACCCGACATCTCGAAGGTCGTGCCTTCTTCGATGATCTCGATGAAGACGAAATCGGGAACTTCTTTCGTGAGCTCTTCGCGGAAATGAGCGAAGCGCTGGCCGGCCTGAATCGATTCGATGATCACGGCGTGTGGCAGGCCTTCGAGGCAGAACGCCGCCGCTTCTTCGACCGAATTGACGAAGTCGATGATCAGGCTCATGTTGCGCAACGCGTCGCGGATCTGCACCCGCATTTCGCGCCGCGAGGCGATCACCAGCACGTGGCTGCCGGCGAGCGGCTGCGAGTTGGTCGATGGCGCGAAACCGTCGTTCAGTTCGAGCGCGCTGACGCCCTCGGTCTCGTTGCTGGCAGTGCGCGGAAATTCGAGCGTCAGCGTCGTGATCGCACCTTGGTCCTTGCGCTCCACGACCAGGCCCATCGTCCAGGCGGTTTGTTCCAGCAGACGCCAGGTCAGCGAATCGAGCCCGCAGGGCGCGGTGGCCGCCGCGCCGTCGACAAGCGCGTCGACCGGCCGGTGTGCGAAGCGGCAGGTCAGCCGCGCGTGCGCCGGCCAGTTCTTGATGTCGATTTCGAAATCGATCTGCGAATGCGCGTTGGCGAGCGCCCAGTCGACCGTCGAATTGAGCATGCTGAACAGCAGTGAGGCATCGACAATCACCTCGGCGGGCTTGAGTGAAGGCTTGACGACGATGCCGCGCGCCGCGGTTTCGCGGCCGCGGTGGGCGATGACGCCGTTGAGCACGTCGGCGAGCTGCATCCGCTCATGCGATTGGCGCAGGCGGCCCGAGGCGAAGCGGGTCAGCTGCTGGCCGATCATGCCGACCTGGCGCGCTGCCTCGACCTCTTCGCGCAGCGCGCGCAACCCGGCGCGATCGATCTTGCCGGTGCTGGTGAGGGTGTTGATGCGTTCCAGCGCGGCGGTCAGCGGCGCGGCGATTTCGGCGCCGATCTGCGCGACCAACCCGTGCCAGCGTTCATGCTCGTTGGCCGAGCTGTCGCCGGGCAGCGTGTGCGCAGCCGGGGTGCGGCCGATGTCGGACATGTCCATGCTCACTTCCTCATTTTTTACGCGCTCGCGGCGTTGTCGGAGCAACGCGCGGGCTTTGTTCGCGCCTGTCAACCGCAAACGATTGGCAAATCAGGCGCTGGGGGTGAGTTTCCGTCGCGTTTCGGTGCCGCGCCAGAGCAGGAGGGCGCGTTTCCCCGGAGTCGGGGGGTACGAGGTTCGCGCTTTGTGACAACTACGTCACGAACCGCGCGACGGTGCTTTGCGAGCCGCCACCCGGCGGGCGCGCTCGTGCCGACGGCGTCAGATCGCCTTGGCGTCGTGCAACGCTGCGATGTCGGCATCGAGCAGCCCGAATTCGCGCAGCAACTCCACCGTGTGCTCGCCCAGTAGCGGCGGCGGGCGTCGGTATTGAATCGGCGTGGCCGAGAACTTCATCGGGCTGGCGATCAGCTCGATGCTGCCGGCTGCCGGGTGGGGCATCTGCACGGTCATGCCACGTTCTTGCACCTGCGGGTCGGCGAACACGTCGGCGAGGTCGTTGATGGGTCCGCAGG
>JANMWQ010000170.1:0-2637 GCA_031394085.1 Rhizobacter sp.
CCATGCGCTGCGCGTGATACGCCACGCCCTGCGCGTGGTTGCCGGCCGAGACCGCGAGCACGCCGGCGGCACGCTCGTCGGGCGTGAGCTGCGCCATCTTGTTCAACGCACCGCGCTCCTTGAACGACGCGGTGAACTGCAGGTTCTCGAACTTCAGGAACACCTCGCAGCCGGTCAGCGCCGACAAGGTTCGCGACGGCATGCAGGGCGTGTCGACGATCTCGCCGCGCAGGCGAACGGCGGCCGCGCGGATGTCTTCGAAGGCCAGGGTCGGAAGGCTCGCGGTCATGCGGCATTGTCGCGCCGCCAATCCGCACCGCAGCGCAGGGTCGCATCCGGGTAACGACACGTGCACCCGCGCCTTCTGTAGCGTCGCCCTTTTTTTGCATGTCGACCGAAGGAACACGATGACCGTTCGCCGCACCCTTGCACTCGCCTCTTTGCTCCTCACCGCGCCCGCGCTCACGATCGCGCAAGCCCAGGCCACGATCAAGCCCGACGGGCAGTTCCGCTATGCCTTCGGCGCCGGCGCGAGCTACGCCTCGGGCAACACCAGCACCGCCAGCGTCAACCTCAACGGTGACGGCGTCAGGGCCACGACCGACAGCAAGTGGCAGTTCGGCGGCAAAGCCAACTGGGGCCGCAACGAGGGCACGACGACCGCCGAGAACATCGAGCTCGGCACGCAATACGACCAAGACATCACGCCCGACTGGTTCGGCTTCGGCAAGGCCGACTTCCTGCGTGACAAGCCGGCCAACGTGTCGACGCGAGCCTCGCTGTTCGGCGGCGCCGGGCGGCATGTGGTGAAGACCGACACCCTGACCTTCGACCTCTCGGCCGGCCTCGGCTACACCGAAGACCGTTACTTCGACCCCGCCGACGTGAACGGTGGCCTGCGTACCCGCTACGGCCGCGCCGAGGCGCTGCTGGCCGAAGAATCGACGCACAAGTTCACACCGACGACCAGCTTCCACCAGAAGCTCTCGGTCTACCCCGCGCTGCAAAGCGGTGGTGTCTACCGCGGCGTATTCGACTCGGGCTTGTCGGTCGCGATGACGCGCTCGCTGAGCCTGACCGCCGGGCTGAACTACCGCTACAACAGCGACCCGGGTGCTGGCTTGAAGAAGGGCGACACGTTGTTCGTCACCGGCATCGCGGTCAAGCTCGACTAACCGCTCGTCTCGACGGGGTTCAGGCCACCCGGCAGACCTTCAACATGTTGGTGCCGCCCGGGTAGCCCATCGGTTCGCCGCAGGTGATCGCGTAGGTGTCGCCGGGGTTCAGCACGCCGTTGCCGACCAGCAGCGCCTCGGCCTGCGCGAGCGCCTCGTCGCGGTCGGCGAAGTTGGGCATCAGCATCGGCGTGACGTTGCGGTAGAGCGCCATGCGACGCTGGCTGCGCACCTGCGAAGTCAGCGCGTAGATCGGCACCTGAATGCGCTGGCGGCTCATCCACAGCGCGGTCGAGCCCGACTCGGTCAGCGCAAGAATCGCCTTGCACCCGAGGTGGTAGGCGGTGAACAGCGCGCCCATCGCGATCGACTGATCGATGCGCGCGAACTTCTTGTTGGCGAACGTGGCGTCGAGCGAGATCTCTTCGGCGTTCTCGGCCTCGACGCAGATGCTGGCCATCATCTCGATCGTCTCGACCGGGTACTTGCCGGCGGCGGTTTCGGCGCTGAGCATCACCGCATCGGTGCCGTCGAGCACCGCGTTCGCTACGTCGCTGACCTCGGCGCGCGTGGGCACCGGGTTGTGGATCATCGACTCCATCATCTGCGTCGCGGTGATGACGACGCGGTCCATCTCCCGGGCCAGTTTAATCATGCGTTTTTGCAGCGCGGGCACCGCGGCATTGCCGACCTCGACGGCCAGATCGCCGCGCGCGACCATGATGCCGTCGGACGCCTTGAGGATCTGATCGAGCACCGGAATCGCCTCGCTGCGCTCGATCTTCGCGATCATCTGCGGCTTGTGGCGCCACGGCTCGCCGGCCACGTTGGCAAGCTGGCGCGCCATTTCCATGTCGGTCGCGGTCTTCGGAAAGCTGACGGCCAGGTACTCGCACTGAAAGCTCATCGCGGTCTTGATGTCTTCCATGTCTTTCGAGGTCAGCGCCGGCGCGGTCAAGCCGCCGCCCGCCTTGTTGATGCCCTTGTTGTTCGAGAGCTCGCCGCCGACCACGACGGTGGTGTGCACCTCTTCGCCACGCACCGCGTCGACCACGAGCTTGAGCAGGCCGTCGTTGAGCAGCAGGATGTCGCCGGCGCGCAGGTCGCGCGGCAACTCCTTGTAGTCGAGGCCGACACGCTCGTTCGTGCCGAGCGCGGTACTCGAGCCGTCGAGGATGAACGGCTTGCCGACCTCGAGCATCGTCTTGTCGCCCTCGAACTTGCCGACGCGGATCTTCGGCCCCTGCAGGTCGGCCATGATCGCGACCTCTTTGCCGCAGCGCTTGGCGATCTCGCGCACCATCGCCGCGCGGTCGATGTGGTCTTGCGCCTTGCCGTGCGAGAAGTTCATGCGCACCACGTCGACCCCGGCGCGGATCATGCGCTCCAGCACCTCGGGAGAATTGGAGGCGGGGCCGAGCGTGGCGACGATCTTGGTGGCGCGGGGCATGGGCAAAGTCTC
>JANMWQ010000171.1:0-1948 GCA_031394085.1 Rhizobacter sp.
GCATCCCGCACGCCGACACCAGCCTGTACCCGATCCCGGCCGGCGCCGACGAAGAAGCGCTGGTCATGCTCAGCGACATCCTGCCCACCGGCTTCGAGTGCGGCGTGCTCAACGGCAAGGTGCAACCGGGCTCGACTATCGCGATCGTCGGCTCCGGCCCGATTGGGCTGGCGGCCTTGCTGACAGCGCAGTTCTACGCGCCGTCCGAGATCATCATGATCGACCTCGACGACAACCGACTGGCCGTCGGCAAACGCTTCGGTGCGACCGCCACGGTCAACAGTGCGGCCGGCGATGCGGCGCAACAGGTGATGAAGCTGACCGACGGCCGCGGCGTCGATACCGCGATCGAGGCCGTGGGCATCCCGGCGACCTTCGAGCTGTGCCAGGAAATCGTCGCGGCCGGCGGCACGATCGCCAACGTCGGCGTGCACGGCGTCAAGGCCGACCTGCACCTGGAGCGGCTGTGGTCGCACAACGTGACGATCACGACGCGGCTGGTCGACACGGTGTCGATCCCGATGCTGCTGAAGACGGTGCAGTCCAAACGCATCGACGCGGCGCAACTGATCACGCACCGCTTCAAGATGAGCGACATCATTCAGGCCTACGAGACCTTCGGCAAGGCGGCCGACACGAAGGCGCTGAAAGTGATCATCGCAGCGTGAAGTCGCTGCGCACCCATGGATAGGATCGCCGCCAACGGCGATCCGTCGACGCGCGATGCGGCGGCGATCGCCACCGCGCTCGCCGCCGACATCACGCGCGGCCTCGGTTCGCAGGAAGCTGCGCTCCGGCTGGCGCGCGACGGCCCGAACGAGCTCCGCGCCACGCCACCGGTGCCGCGCTGGCGCAAGGTGCTGGCCCAGTTCCAGGACCCGCTCGTCTACCTGCTGCTGGCGGCGATCGCGATCGCGCTCGTCGCGTGGTGGATCGAAGGCCGCATCGGCTGGCCGATCGATGCGGTGGTGATCGCCGCCGTCGTCGTGCTCAACGGCGCACTCGGCTACCTGCAAGAGGCCCGCGCCGAAGACGCCGTCGCCGCGCTGGCGAAGTTCACGACGGCAACGTCGTCGGTGCTGCGCGACGGCCAGTTGCGACGCGTGCCGAGCGCCGAGCTGGTCAAGGGGGACCTGCTGGTGCTCGGTGAAGGCGATGCCGTCGGCGCCGACGCCCGGCTCGTACAAGCCGCTTCGCTGCGGATTCTGGAGGCCTCGCTGACCGGCGAGAGCGAGGCCGTTCTCAAGGGCACCGACACCCTGCCCGCGCCGGCCGCGCTCGGCGACCGGCTGTGCATGGTCTTCAAGGGCACGGCCGTGGCGCAGGGCACCGGCCGCGCGCTGGTCACCGCGACCGCAATGGACACCGAGGTCGGCGCCATCGCCGCGATGCTCGATGCCGCGCCCGAGGCCCCCACGCCGCTCGAGCAGGAAGTGCAGCGCATCGGCCGCACGCTCGGCATCGCCGTGGTGATCATCTCGATCGTGGTGGTGGGCACGATCCTGCTGATCTCCGACATCCGGAGCGTCGCCGATGTGATCGAGGTGCTGCTGCTCGGCGTCTCGCTGGCGGTGGCGGCGGTGCCCGAAGGCCTGCCGGCAATTCTGTCGGTGGTGCTCGCGCTCGGTGTGCAACGCATGGCGCGCCAGAACGCGATCGTCAAGAAGCTGTCGTCGGTCGAGACGCTCGGTTCGGCGTCGGTGATCTGCTCCGACAAGACCGGCACGCTGACACGCTCCGAGATGACCATCGAACGGGTCATGACGGCCAGCGGCGGCAGCCATGTCACCGGCACCGGCTACGCCCCCGACGGACAAGTCGAGCACGAAGGTGCCGTGCTGATCAGCGGGCCGGTGCACCAGGAGCATGTCGCCGTGCTCAGCGGCGGCAGCCTGGCCGGCAACGCCGCACTGCGCCAGGAGGCCGGCGGCGAATGGCGCATCGAAGG
>JANMWQ010000566.1:0-3583 GCA_031394085.1 Rhizobacter sp.
GAGCGCAGCACCTGCTTCATCGGATCGCGCGGGGCCTTGCCGATCTTGTAATCGGTCGGGAAGGTCATCGCTTCCTGGACATAGCTGGGCTGCCAGCCGAGATCGGCAATGCGGCGTGCCGCCTCGCCAACGTTGATCCCCTTTTGCGCGGTGATCTTGTTGAGTGTCAAACCCACAGACATGAGAGTCTCCTTTGAGTACGTGCCGAGTTGCACCGTTGATCAGAGCGCTGCCTCCGTGCCGGAAAGGTCGTTCGGTGGCGCGCTTGGCCGGGCTCGTGCCCTGTGCTGTGGATAGCGATTCGCGTACCACCGCTCCATATCCTTAGTTCGGTTCGATCTGACCGGGCTATCGCGCTTTCGTCGTCGGCTGCGATCGCTGTCTGCGTTGTGTTCTGGGACGCAGCGCCGTCCCTTCGCGTCCGACGATGGGACGCTTGCAGGCGGGGCCGAGCGCTCAGGAGATGCGCGACGAAATGATGCGAGAAGGCTCTGGTGTCTTGACGGGCTCGGCCGCCGCGCGCTCGCGTGCTTCACCCTCGGCGATGAAGCGTGCGGCCAGCACCATCGCACCCATCGCGAAATCTTTGCCGTGGGCGACGATCATCGCGTTTGACAAGCTCGCGAGTTGCGCGAAGAAGTGGTCCTTGCTGGTCGTGTCGTCGTTCATTGCATCGTCTCCTTGATGGGCGTCTGGGGGCGCGCGCGGAACATCGCTTCGGGCAAGCCGAGCCAGCCGAGCGTGCCGTCTTGCGTGCCGAATGCGAGCCGGCTGCCATCGCCCGACCAGGCCAGCGCGTTGACCGCGCCGCCGCCCGAGCCTTTGATGAACAGCGCCTCGTCGTTGCCGGGCTGGCACAGCACGACGGCGCCGTTGTGGTACCCCGCCGCGATCAGCGGTTGGCGCGGATGGCAGGCGACGCAGGTGACCGGGGTCTTGCTGGCCATCGCGCATTCGATCGACTGGTCGGTGGCACCTGGCGGATCGAAGCGCCAGCACACCGGCCGCGTGCCGCCGCTCGTGGCGAGGTAGCGCCCGTCGTGCGCGAACGAAAGCGACAGCGGTTGACCCGGGTAGCCACCCATTTCGATGTCGCCGCCATCGCTGCCGTCAGCAACGCGCCAACCGTGCAGTCCGTTCTCCTGCATGCCGGTGACGAGGTAGCGGCCGTCGGGGCTCCAGGCGAGCGCGCGGTGATAGCCCGGCCAGGCGAGGCGCCGCGGCTCGCCGGCGTCGGGCCACAGCGTGACGCCGCCGCTGTGCGCGATGGCCAGGCACAGGCCATCGGGGCTGAACGAGATCGCGGTGGCCGGCGCGGGCAATTCGATGGCCTCGCTGCGGTCACCGGCCCAACGCTGCACGCGCCGCCCGCAACCATGGGCGCGCACGCCGGTGCTGCTGCAGGCGACGCTGTCGAACCACGCGCCGGCGAGCTGCGACACCACGGCCGGCTCGCCGACGCGCGGCACCAGCACGACCCGGCCATCGTCGCCGCCGGTGAGAAACCCACCGCGCGCATCGGCCGCGATGCACAGGCAACTGCCTTGGTGGCACGCGGCGCGCACCGGGCGCGCGGCAGGTGCCTCGGCCGCCACCAGGCTCACGCCGCCGCCCGGCTTGGGCTCGACCCGAGGGCCGTCGGGCCACCGCGCATCGGCCACCGCGAGGTGCCCGTCGCCGAGCGCGAAGCCGACCGATGCCCCGTCGATGTCCCAAACGGTCGCGACCACGGGCACGCCGAAATCCCAGCTCGCGCCGAGCGCGTTGAGCAGTGGTGGCGCGTTCATGGCGCGTTCATGCCGCGGTCTCGAGAACATCGCTCACGCAGTGCGTCAGCTCGTCGTTCAACTCGTTCGCATCGAGCTCGCGGCCGATGAACACGAGCCGCGTCGTGCGTGATTCACCATCAGCCCAAGTGCGGTCGAGACCGCTGTCGACCGTCATGTGCACCGCCTGAAAAACGAAACGGCGGTCTTCGCCGTCGAACGCGACGATGCCCTTGGCGCGCAGCAGATCGGCGCCGCGTTCGACCACGAGGCGCTGCAGCCAGCGCATGAAGCGGCTGCGTTCGAGCGGCCGCTCGAAGCTCAACGACACGCTCGTCACCTCGGTGCGGTGGCGGCCTGCATCGGGCGGCCGATAAACGTGCGAACGCGGCCCCGTCGATGCGGCGCCGAGCCGCGGCACCGAGACGCGCAGGCGCGCGATGTCGAACGCACCGCGGTCGAGCAAGCGCTCGATCGCAATCTCGCCGTGCACCGAGCGCCGCAATTCCGCCGCCGGGTTGAGCTGCTGCACCACGCGCTCGGCCTCGAACAGCGTTGCAGCGTCGGCGAGGTCGACCTTGTTGAGCAACACCAGATCGGCCTGCGCGAGCTGCGCGCCGGCCTCGGGCGCATCACGCAACTGCGCTGCGAGGTGGCGCACGTCGACGACGCAGATCACGCTGTCGAGGCGCGTGTGCTGGCGCAGCAGGTCGTCGAAGTGGAAGGTCTGAATGACCGGCGCCGGGTCGGCCAAGCCGGTGGTCTCGATCACGATGCCGTCGAAGCCGCCGGGGCGGCGTATCAGGTTGCTGACGACGCGGATGAGGTCGCCGCGCAGCTTGCAGCAAACGCAGCCGTTGTTGAGCTCGTAGACCTCTTCTTCAGCCCCGACGACGAGCGCGCCGTCGATGCCGAGCTCGCCGTATTCGTTGACGATCACGGCATAGCGCTTGCCTGCGGCGCCGCGCAGCAATCGGTTCAGCAACGTGGTCTTGCCCGCGCCGAGAAAGCCGGTCAAGACCGTGACGGGGATGCTCGCCATGGGCGGCTCAAGGGATCAGCACGGCACGGCCCTTGATCTTGCCGTGGTGCAGATCGAGCAGCGCCTGGTTCGCGTCTTTCAGTTTGTATTCGCGCGTCGCCAGGTGCACCAGGCCGCGGTCGGCCAGCGCCATCAGCTCGACCAGCTCCGGGTAGGTACCGACCAGGTTGCCGACGATGGTCTTTTCGCTCGTGACCATGTCGAGCGTGGGCAGTTCGATCTTGCCGCCGTAGCCGACGATGTAGTAGCTGCCGGCGTTGCGCGTCATCGCCAGGCCTTTGGCCACGGCGTCGCCCTCGCCGACGAAGTCGATCACCGCTTCGGCGCCCTTGCCTTTGGTGAGTTCGAGCACGCGCTCGAGTTCGTGGCCGTCGGCTTTCACCAGATGGTGGGCGCCGCAGTCCTTGGCGAGTTGCAGCGCCATGTCGCCGCGGTCGACGACGATGATCTCGGCCGCGCACAACGCCGCCAGCACCTGGATGCCGATGTGGCCGAGGCCGCCGGCGCCGATTACCACCGCGTACTCGCCCGGCAGCAGGTGGCGCGAGGCTTTCTTCGCCGCGCGGTAGGCGGTCAGGCCGGCGTCGGTGTAGGGCGCCACGTCCTTCGGCGCCAGCGTCTTCGGCAGCTTGATCAGCGAGCGCTGGCCGGTGCGCAGGTACTCCGCATAACCGCCGTCGGCATTGATGCCGGGGAAGCGGCTTTCCTCGGCGTGCATGTCGTCGCCACGGCGGCAGGCCAGGCAGTGGCCGCTGGTCACGAGCGGGTGGCAGAT
>JANMWQ010000568.1:0-6527 GCA_031394085.1 Rhizobacter sp.
AGGCCGATCGCGCCGAGCGATTCGGGCTCGTCCATTTCGCCGTCGCCGCAGAACACCCAGACCTTGCGGTTGCTCGTGTCGGCGATGCCGCGGGCGTGCAAGTACTTGAGGAACCGCGCCTGGTAGATCGCCATCAGCGGCCCGAGGCCCATTGAAACAGTCGGGAATTGCCAAAACTCGGGCATCAACTTCGGGTGCGGGTAGCTCGAGATGCCCTTGCCGTCGACCTCCTGGCGGAAGTTGAGCAACTGCTCTTCGGTCAGGCGCCCCTCCATGAAAGCACGCGCGTAAATGCCGGGCGAGGAATGGCCCTGAAAGTACAGCAGGTCGCCGCCGTGCGTTTTGCCACCGTCGGCGCTCTCGGCGTGCCAGAAGTGGTTGAAGCCGGTGCCGAACATGGTCGCGAGCGACGCGAAACTCGAAATGTGGCCGCCGAGATCGCCGCCATCGGCCGGGTGCAACCTGTTGGCCTTCACGACCATCGCCATCGCGTTCCACCGCATCATCGTGCGCAGGCGCTCTTCGATTTCGATGTTGCCGGGCGTGCGCTCTTCCTGGTCGGTCGGGATCGTGTTGACGTACGCGGTGGTGGCCGAGAACGGCACGTCGATGCCGGCCTGGCGCGCGTGGTCGATCAGGGTTTCGAGCAGGAAGTGGGCGCGCTCTTTTCCGTCGCCGTCGCCGTCGGCGCCGATCACGCCCGACAGGGCATCGAGCCATTCACGGGTCTCCTGGGCATCCGCATCGTTGGCGGCGGCACCGAGGAATGAATCAGGCTGTGCTGACATGCTTGTCTCCATGGGTGAATCGATCACTGCGTCTGTGAACTGCGCGCGAGTCTCGCATAACTTCGTTTGACTTCCAAATGGTGCGAGTCAATTTCATATTGTGGATTCAAGAATGGATTCGTCGGCCGGCATCGGCTTGTTTCGCCGGGCGTCGAAGGCTGGCAGGGCGGCAACCTTGATAATCCGCCGATGCAACCTGCCATCGCGGCTACTTCCAAGCCCCGCTCTTCACGCACTTGGGCTGAAAGGCTGTTCGGCCGCTGGTGGCGCCGGCAATCGGCGGCGCGGCAGGATCGGTACGCAACGCTCGGCCCGCTGGTCTCGGTGCTGCTCTTTCTCGCGGCGATCATCTTGGCGTTCTGGTATCTGCGCAATGAGGAATTCGAGCGGGAGCAGCAATCCGTCAAGCGCGACACCGAGATCGCCCAGACCCAGATCCGACTGCGCCTGATCGAGAACCAG
This sequence comes from Rhizobacter sp., assembly GCA_031394085.1. Taxonomy (GTDB): domain Bacteria; phylum Pseudomonadota; class Gammaproteobacteria; order Burkholderiales; family Burkholderiaceae_C; genus LMDS01. The sequence continues at coordinate 1,251 of JANMWQ010000568.1, forward strand.
GAGCAACTCGTTCGCATCGCGCGCGAGATCGTGACCCGCGCGATCGACCACGACCAATTCGTGGCACAGGGCGGCGCCTTCACGCGCGAGCGGCCCGAGATCACCAACCTGGTCTGGATCAACGCGGCGCGCGCGCCGCGTGCGAGCTATTCGTCGACGAGCTTCCCGCCCGAGGCTGGTGTGACGCCCGACGACACGCCCGCCTCGCTGCCGGTCGATGGCAAAGACACGCCGACCGAGGCCGCCTTCATCGCGGCCCGCGCCTCGCGTCAGCCGGTGTACTCGCGGCCGTTCACCGATGCGTTCGGCAACGCGGTGTTTCAGGTGCAGGTGCCACTGCTCGAGCGCAGCGCCTTCGCCGGCGTGCTCATCGCCGAGTACTCGATCGAGGGCCTGATGCGGCGCAACGTGCCGATCGAGGTCTCGCGTCGTCACGCGATCACGCTGGTCGACAGCACCGACCGCGTCTACGCCAGCACGGTCACGCAAGTGCCGGGCGCGAAGCCGAGCAAGCCGTCGATCGTCCACCAGTTGCCGCTCGCGCCGGCCGAAAATGGGCTGATCCTGCGCACACAGGGCTACCGCACGTCCATCGGCCTGATCAGCAACACGCTGTTCTGGATGGTCGCCGCGCTTTCGGTGCTCACGGTCTGGATGCTGCTCGGCACCTGGCGCCACATGCGCCGGCGCTTGCAGATGCAGAGCACGCTGGTGACCGAGACGAACTTTCGCCGCGCGATGGAAAACTCGATGCTGACCGGCATGCGCGCGATGGACATGGACGGCCGCATCACCTATGTCAACCCGGCCTTCTGCGCGATGACCGGCTTCTTCGAATCCGAACTCGTCGGCCGCACGCCGCCGCTGCCGCACTGGCCGCCCGATCGCCTCGAAGAAAACGCGCGCCTGCTGCAGCAGGAGCTGCAGGGCCGCAGCCCGGCCGGCGGCATCGAGGTCAAGGTGATGCGAAAAGACGGCTCGCTGTTCGACTCGCGCATGTACGTCTCGCCGCTGATCGACCCGAAAGGCGTGCAGACCGGCTGGATGACTTCGATGACCAACATCACCGAGGCCAAGCGAATCCGGGATCAATTGTCGGCCTCGCACGAGCGCTTCACGACCGTGCTCGAGGGGCTCGATGCGGCCGTCTCGGTGCTGTCGGTCCAGCAAGGCGAGCTGCTGTTCGCGAACCGTTCGTACCGGCTCTGGTTCGGCGCTGAATCACAGGGCCATGCGCTGCTCGCGGGTGCGGAAGCGGGCACGCCGTTCATGGCCGAGATCGACGACTCGGTCGACAACTTCGGCGGCCTGCCGACGCAGGAGCTGACCGAAGCCGGCTCCGACTCGCGCGAAGTTTTCATCGAGCCGCTCGCCAAGTGGTTCGAGGTGCGCGCCCGCTACCTGCAATGGACCGACGGGCGGCTGGCGCAGATGCTGATCGCAACAGACATCACCGCCCGCCGCAGCGCCGAGGCGCTCGCCGCGAGCCAAGCTGAGAAAGCGCAGGTCACGAGCCGGTTGGTGACGATGGGCGAAATGGCGTCGTCGGTCGCGCACGAGCTGAACCAGCCGCTGACCGCGATCACGAACTATTGCAACGGCATCATCACGCGGGTCAACAACAACGCGATCGCCAAAGAAGACCTGATCGCCGCGCTGGAGAAGACCTCGCGCCAGGCGCAGCGCGCCGGCCAGATCATCCACCGCATCCGCTCGTTCGTGAAACGCAGCGAGCCGCAGCGCCAACCGTCGCAAGCGCACAGCATCGTCGAAGACGCGGTCGAACTCGCCGGCATCGAGCTGCGGCGGCGCAACGTCGCGATCCACACCTACGTGGCGCAGCGGCTGCCGGTGTTGATGGTCGACCCGATCCTGATCGAACAGGTGGTGCTCAACCTGCTGAAGAACGCAGCCGAGGCGATCGACAACGCCAAGCTGCCGAGCGCTCGCCGCAACATCGAGCTGCGCGTCGTACCGCGCCACTCACCCGAAGAAGGCGAGGTGATCGAGTTCAGCGTCACCGACATGGGGCCGGGCTTGCAGCCCGAAGTGATGTCGCGACTGTACGAAGCGTTCTTCTCGACCAAGGTCGAAGGCCTGGGCATTGGCCTGAGTTTGTGCCGCACCATCATCGAGAGCCACCGGGGCCGAATCAAGGCACAGAACCTCTACAATGGTGAGGCCGCAGTGGGTTGCCGTTTTTCGTTCACGCTGCCGGTGCAAAGCCCATCTTCCGAGCCCTTCTCAATCGCCAAGGCAACAGTCACCTCATGAGCTTGATTCCCAAGAAAGGCACCGTGTATGTCGTCGATGACGACGAGGCGGTTCGCGACTCGTTGCAGTGGCTGCTCGAAGGCAAGGACTACCGCGTCAAGTGCTTCGATTCGGCCGAGTCGTTTCTCTCGCGGTTCGACCCGCGCGAGGTCGCCTGCCTGATTGCCGACATCCGCATGGACGGCATGAGCGGCCTCGAATTGCAAGACCGCTTGCTCGAACGCCGCTCGCCGCTGCCCGTCACCTTCATCACCGGCCACGGTGATGTTCCGATGGCGGTGACAACGATGAAAAAAGGCGCCGAAGACTTCATCGAGAAGCCGTTCAAGGAAGACGAACTCGTCGCCCTCGTCGAGAAGATGCTCGACCGCGCCCGCGTCGATTTCTCGAAGCACCAAGAGGCCGCGAGCCGCGACGCCCTGCTGTCGCGCCTGACCACGCGCGAGTCGCAGGTGCTCGAGCGCATCGTCGCCGGCCGGCTCAACAAACAGATCGCCGACGACCTCGGCATCAGCATCAAGACGGTCGAGGCGCACCGCGCCAACATCATGGAAAAGCTCAACGCCAACACCGTGGCCGACCTGCTGAAGATCGCGCTGGGGGCGCAGGCCAAGGCTTGAACGTTTCGCATCATTCGAAAGGCCGCCTCACCCGCGGCCTTTTTTGTTCACGAAAGCTCATCGATGCACGCCCGACTCATTGACGGCAACGCCCTCGCCAAGTCCATCCGCGCCAAAGTCGGCGAACGCGCCGCCGCCCTCACCGCTCGCGGTCACCAACCCGGGCTCGCGGTGATCCTGGTCGGCGTCGATCCGGCCTCGCAGGTCTACGTCAAGCACAAGGTCGCCGACTGTGCCGGCGCGGGCATCCGCTCGGTGCTCGAAACCTACCCCGCCGACTTCGCCGAAGCCGCGCTGCTCGCGCGCATCGAAGCGCTCAACGCCGACCCGACCGTCCACGGCATCCTGGTGCAGATGCCGCTGCCGAAGCACATCGACCCGCACCGCGTGATCGCGGCGATCTCGGTCGCGAAAGACGTCGACGGTTTTTCCACGCTCAGCGCCGGCGAGCTGATGACCGGCCAGCCTGGCTTTCGCCCGTGCACGCCCTACGGCTGCATGAAGCTGATCGAAACCACCGGCGTCGACCTGGCCGCTAAGCACGCGGTCGTGATCGGGCGCAGCAACACGGTTGGCAAGCCGATGGCGCTGCTGCTGTTGCAAGCCAACGCGACCGTCTCGATCTGCCACAGCGGCACGAAAGACATCGGCGCGCTGACCATGGATGCCGACGTGGTCGTTGCCGCGGTCGGCAAACGCAATGTGCTGACCGCCGGTATGGTCAAGCCCGGGGCGATCGTGATCGATGTCGGCATGAACCGCATTCCCGACGGCGAACCCGGCGCCGGCAAGCTCTGCGGCGATGTCGATTTCGCCGGCGTCTCGGCGGTCGCGGGGTGGATCACGCCGGTGCCCGGCGGCGTCGGGCCGATGACGCGGGCCATGTTGTTGATGAACACGCTGGAATCTGCCGAACTGTCAGCCGCCAAAGCGGCATCGCGCTGAGCCCGCGCGCACTGAAGAAAGACTTTTTTCGATGGACACTCAAAACCCACTGCTCGACACCACCGGCCTGCCGCGCTTCGACGCGATCCGCCCCGAGCACATCACGCCCGCGGTCGACGCGCTGCTCGCCGATGCCGACCAGGCACTCGAGCTCGCCACCAGCGATGCCGTGCCGGCCGACTACGACGCGCTCTCGGCCGTGCTCGATGTCGCCACCGAGCGCCTCGGCCGCGCCTGGGGTGCGATCGGCCACCTGAACGCGGTGGCCGATTCGCCCGCACTGCGCGCCGCATACACCGAGAACATGCCCAAGGTCGTCGACCTGTACACCCGGCTGGGTGCCGACGAGCGTTTGTTCGCCAAGTACAAGGCCGTGCTCGCCGACCCGCGCTCGGCGCAGCTCTCGGCGCCGCGCTTGCGCGCGCTCGACAACGCGCTGCGCGACTTCAAGCTCTCGGGCGCGGAGCTGGTCGGCGCGGCCAAGCAGCGCTATGCCGAACTGCAAGACCAGCAGGCCGAGGTCGGCCAGAAGTTCTCTGAGCACGTGCTCGACGCGACCGACAGCTATGCGTATTACGCCACCGCCGACCAGCTCGTCGGCGTGCCGGCCGACGTGGTGCAGGCAGCGCGCAACGACGCCGAAGCCGCAGGCCAGGCCGGCCACAAGATCACGCTGCAGTTCCCGCGTTTTTTCCCGGTGATGGAGTACGCCCACGACCGTGCGTTGCGCGAGCGCCTGTACCGCGCGAACGCCACGCGCGCGAGCGAGTTCGGCCCGGTCGCGCTCGACAACACGCCGCTGATCCGCGAGCGGCTCGCGCTGCGTCAGGAAGAAGCGACGCTGCTCGGCTACGCCAGCCCGGCCGAGCTGTCGCTGGTGCCGAAGATGGCCGAATCGCCGGCGCAGGTGATCGGCTTTCTCGAAGACCTCGGCCGCCGTGCCCGCCCCGGCGCGCTGCGCGATCTGGCCGAACTGCGCGATTTCGCGCGCACCGAGCTCGGCCTGAACGAACTCGAAGCGTGGGACGTCCCGTTCGCGAGCCAGAAGCTCAAGGAGCAGCGCTACGCCTTCAGCGAGCAAGAGGTGAAGCAGTATTTCACCGAGCCGAAAGTGCTCGAGGGCCTGTTCCACATCGTCGAGACCGTGTTCGAAGTGCGCATTCGGCCAGACGCCGCACCGGTGTGGCACCCGAGCGTGCGCTTCTTCCGCATCGAGCGCGACGAGCCCGGTGCGGTCGACGGCACGCCGCGCCTCGTCGGCCAGTTCTACCTCGACCTGTTCGCGCGCGCCGGCAAACGCCCCGGCGCCTGGATGGACGATGTGCGCGACCGCTGGCTGCGCCCCGAGGGCCAGCTGCAGACGCCGGTCGCACACCTCGTGTGCAACTTCGCGCCACCGGTCGTGGTGGCTGGCGTCGCGCGCCCTGCGCTGCTCACC
>JANMWQ010000658.1:0-2342 GCA_031394085.1 Rhizobacter sp.
GGCGGCGGCTTCACGATCGGCAGCCTCGAGACCCACGACAGCCTGTGCCGCCAGATCGCGCTGCGCAGCGGTGCGGCGGTGATCGCGCTCGACTACCGGCTCGCGCCCGAGCACCGGTTCCCGACCGCGGTCGACGACGCCTGGGCCGCGATGCGCTGGCTCGCCGATCACGCGGCGAGCCTCGGCCTCGATGCCGCGCGTCTCGCGGTCGGTGGTGACAGCGCCGGCGCGACGCTCGCCGCCGTCTGCGCGATCCGCGCGCGCGACATCGGCTTGGCGCTGCGCCTGCAACTGCTGATCACGCCCGGCACCACGGCGCATGCCGACACGCCGTCGCACCGCGCGTTCGCGCACGGCTACCTGCTCGAAGCCGAAGACATCGCGTGGTTCTTCGACCAGTACATCGCGCGCGCCGAGCGCAGCGACTGGCGCTTCGCGCCGCTCGAAGCCGATGCGCTCGAGGGCGTGGCGCCGGCCTGCGTCGTGCTCGCCGAATGCGACCCGCTGGTCGACGAAGGCCTGGCCTACGCCGACCGGCTGCGCGCGGCGGGCGTGCCGGTCGCGCTCGAGCTGTACCGCGGCGTCACCCACGATTTCATCAAACTCGGTCGCGTTCTGCCCGAGGCCGAAACCGCGCAGATGGCGATCGGTGCGGCGCTGAAGGCGGCCTTCGACAACTCCGACTGAAGCAGCCCATGAATCGCACCGACTACAGATTCTTCGACCGCCTGCGCGTGCGCTGGGCCGAGATCGATGCGCAGAAAATCGTCTTCAACGGCCACTACCTGCTGTACTTCGACACCGCCGTCGCGGGCTACTGGCGTGCGCTCGCGCTGCCGTATGCGCAAACGATGGCGCAGTTGGGCGGCGACCTCTACGTGCGCAAAGCCACGGTCGAGTACCAGGCTTCGGCGCGCTGCGACGACGTGCTCGACATCGGTATGCGCTGTGCCCGCATCGGCAATTCGTCGATCGTGTTCAGCGGTGCGGTGTTCCGGCAAGACCAGTTGCTCGTCCACGGCGAACTCGTCTATGTATTCGCCGACCCGCAGTCGCAAAAATCGAAACCGGTGCCCGAGGCCCTGCGCGACATCCTGAACGCGTTCGAGGCGGGTGACGCGATGGTCGATGTGCGCGTCGGCGGCTGGGATGCACTCGGCCTGCACGCACAAGCGATTCGCACCGCAGTGTTCATCGAAGAGCAGCAGATCCCGGTCGAGATGGAGTGGGACGAGGCCGACGTGCAGTGTGTGCACGCGGTCGCGTTCAACCGCTTCGGCCTGCCGCTCGCGACCGGCCGGCTGCTGCCGCACGCGCCTGGCGTCGCGCGCATCGGTCGCATGGCGTCGATCCAGGCGGTTCGCGGCAGCGGGGTCGGGCGCCGGGTGCTCGATGCGCTGATGCAAGCCGCGAAGCTGCGCGGCGACCGCGAGGTGTTGCTGCACGCGCAAACCAGCGCCCAGGGCTTCTACGTGCGCGCCGGCTTCATGCCCACCGGGCCGGTGTTCGACGAAGCCGGCATCGCGCACATCGAGATGACGCGCGCGCTCTGATCCGGATTGGCCTGCGCCTGATCAGCCGAGCCGGTCGGGCGGCCGTTCCGAGCCCGGCATCAGCGGGCCTTCGACCACCTCGACCAGGGCCGCTTCGCTGTCGCGCGGCGGCCAGTTGCGCATCGACGCACTGCGCAGCAGCGCGACCGCGTTGCTCGACCTGAAGCTGCGCTCGAACACATGCGTCATCGGCAGGTGCCCGGAACGCTCGGTGATGACGACGGTCGAGCAACGCGTGCCGTAGCGCTCGTCGGGCGTGCGGATGAAAGCGGCCGAAAGCTCGCGCTCCCAGGTCAGCGGGATGCCGGTTTGCGGCAACGCGTCGTCGCTCGCGACCGAACGGTCGCCGAGCGCGGCGAACAGCTGCGCGGCGAGTGCATCGACCGACGCCGCCGAAGCCAGTGCCTCGCTCGCCCGCGCCTTCAGCGCGATCACCTTCGGCCACGGCGCGTCGAGCCCGGCGTTCGAGAGGCCGTACACGCCCGGCCCGAGACGCCGCGGCTGGCCGTCGACGTTCGAGGCCCAGAAGCATTCACCGTGGCTGAAATCGGCAGCGATCAGGTTGAAGCCGTTGTGGCCCGAGAGCGCAGTGCGAGCCCAGAAACGACCGGTCGACTCGCGCGCCGCGAGCCAGTCGGTGACGATCAGGCCGCGCGACGGCGCATCGGCCTCGTGCTGACGCGTACCGCGCACGTTGGTGAGCAGCGCCATGCGCCCCTGCGCGGTGAGGCCGAGCCAGGTGCCGCCGGATTGCAGGTCACGGCCGCTGAGCACGGCGGGCGCGCCGGG
>JANMWQ010000676.1:0-6727 GCA_031394085.1 Rhizobacter sp.
CCGACGCCGCCTTGAACAGCTCGTCGTTCGTCGTCAGGATGTTTTCGATCTCCGACGACGCTCGCGCTTCCTGCAGCACCAGGCTGTCGATCAGCATGGCCTGGTTGGGCATACGCTCGGCCATGCCCTTCAACTCGGCCAACGCGCGGCTGGCCGAAATCGCCTTCTTCAGGATTGCGGCCGACTCCACTTCGGCAGCCGGCGGCAGGGCCGGCAAACCGTTGAAGGGGGCGTTGCGGTCGAACATGGCGGTGTTGCGGTATGTTCGGCCGATCAAGGCGCAGCGTGGTGGAAGCGGTGAGATTCGAACTCACGGAGGAGTTGCCCCCTCGGCAGTTTTCAAGACTGCAGCCTTAAACCGCTCGGCCACGCTTCCCGGATGAAAAACAGCGAGCGCCGATTGTATCGACCCGGCGCTCGCCGCCCTCCCTCAGAACTTGGCCGTCAGCGAAACCCTGAACGAGCGCGATTCGATCGGGTGGAAGTGAATGTCGGCCACGCCTGCGACGGGCTCACCGGGCAGGCGCGAGGTGTAGTGATAGTCGATGGCCGAGACCTTGCGGTTCGTCAGGTTGAAGCCCTCCAGTTCCACCCGCAAGGTGGGGCTGATCTTGTAGCCGACACGGCCGTTCACCCCCGAGGTGGCTTTGGACCTGACCGAGTTGTCTTCGATCAGCGGCCGCGGTCCGAAGTACCGCAGCTGCACGGCACCGAACCACGGCCCGAGGTTGTCGACCGCGATCGCGAGCGAGGCCACGCCCTCGACCGCGCCCGGGATGCGGTTGCCTTCGGGCGCGTCGCCGCGGAAGCGGGCTTGCGCGAAGGCAAGGTCGGCGTCGACCGTCAGCCAGTCGTCGAGCTTGTAGTAGTTCGCCCACTCGAAGCCGATGCGCCGGCTCGGTCGACCGGCTTCGGTGTTGCCCGCGTCGCCGACGAAGATGAGCTCGGACGCGAGATCCAGCCCGTACAGCGACAGCGAGGTCTGCAAACCGGGCAGCACCGAGGTGCGAACGCCGAGCTCGAGGCCTTTCGAGCGCGGCAACGGCGTCACCTTGTCGGCCGGGTCACCGGTTTTCGGGTCGACCGAGATGACCGTCCCGCGGGCGTCGTTGCTGTGGAAGCCGCTGCCGAGGTTGACGTAGAACTCGGTCTTCGCCCACGGCCCAAAGATCAGGTTGAGCTTCGGGCTCACGATGCTCGCGGTGCGCTTGCCGGAGTTGGCTTCGAGGTCGCTCCGAACGTCGAACCTGAACGTGTCGGCGCGCACCCCGGCGACGGTGCGAAAGCTCGGCGTCCAGCGAATCGCGTTGTCGAACCACAGGGCGACGCTGCGCTCGACGATGTGGTCACGGCGCGTCGTCGACAGCAGCGCTCGCGCCTTCGTGTTCGTCAGCGCGTTGTGGATGTTGTCGTTTTGAAACTGCACACCGACCTGGTTTTCCATCTCCCGGTCGAACAGATTCGCCGCCCATGCGTGGCGCGCGTTCACCGCCGTCATCGTTCGGCGATCGGGCTGGTTGAACTGGTCGCCGTCGACCGGGTTGTCGAGAAAGTAGGTGAAGTTGGAATACAGGTCGAGCTTCCAGTGGGTCACGTGGGCGTTGACTTCGGTCGACGAGGTCGCGGTGCTGCTCCGCCAGGCGCCCGACAGGCTGTAGCGGTGGGACTCGCCGCCGTCGGTCGGGTCGATCAAGTCGAAGCGGCCGATCTGCCCGCTCTGCACGGCGCGCAGCGGTACCTGGTCGGTGGCGTTCCACTTCGCTTGGTAGGCCATGCCGGTCACGTTCCAGCCGTTGGCCCGGTCGCCCTGCGAATAGCGCAGCACGCCGTTGTATTTACGGTAGTCGTCGGGCCGGGTGAACGGGCCGTCGTTGCGCATGGCCTCCAGTGCATAGAGGAGCTTGCCCGCGCCGACCGTGGGCGAGTCGGCGAGCAGCACGCGCCGATAGCCGTTCTGACCGAAGCCGACGTTGGCGATGCCTGAATCGAGCGCATCCAGATAGGTGACTTCAACCGCGCCAGCCGACGAGAAATCGCCTTCACTCGCGTAGTACGGGCCTTTCTTGTAGCGCAGGTCGGCCGCGAGTTCAGGGATCATGAAATTGAGGTCTGTCCAGCCTTGGCCGTGACCGTGACTGCGCTGGTTGACCAGCATCCCGTCGACCGTCGTGCGCAAATCGGTGCCGTGGTCGAGGTTGAAGCCGCGCAGGTAGAACTGGTTCGCCTTGCCTTCACCGCTGTGCTGGCTGACGACCAAGCCGGGCGTGGCTTCGAGCAGCTCGCCCGGCCGGTACGCGGTGCGCGCCTCGAGCTGCTGCTTCGTCACGGTGCCGAGGTTGGCGGAGTCTGCCGCACCGGTCAGCGTGCCGGTGACGGTGACCTTCGGCAATTCCTGTTCGCCGCCGGCCCATGCGCCGGGTGCCCAGCCTGCGGCAACGGCGAGCGCCAGCAGCGACGATCGAAACGGACGGACTCGTGATTGATTGGAGCGAAGCGCGCGCTGGCGCTCCGCTCGTTGCAAGTGTCGTGTGTGCAAGATGCTCTCCATTCGAGCCTTCGCCGTGGAAGGTCGACCGGCCATCGGTGGCGCACGCGTGGCTCGGCTGCGAAAGCAACGAGCTCGCGCGGATGCGCTGCGGTGGCGGCAGTGCCGCCGATCTGGCTTATGCCGTGGCGCGAGGCGGGCGATCGAGCGGCGAGACGCACCGCGTTTGCAGCGCCCCCGATGACGGCGCGCGTGCGGCAGCGACGCGCTCTGGGCTGCCCCAGGCACACGCGACCGGGATCAGCGCCAACACCGACGGCGCACTTGCGCCGAGCGCCTCGTCCGCATCGGCGGTCTCGTCGGCGGCGCTGATCACGCTGCCATCGTTGCGCGCATGGTGGTGACGCCGCGCAACGTTTCCGGCATGCACATGCCCGAACGGCGCGGCCACTCGCGGTGTGACGGCAATCGTCGGCTTCCAGCGCCGCAAGTCTTCCAGCACCAGCGGCGTGGCCGCCGCAGCCCTGTGCAGGTGTGCCGGCCCCTTGGCGGCGAACACGCCGAGCGCGGCGCCCTGCAGCGGCAGCACGAGCGCCAGCAGCCACATCACGAGCAGGCGGGTGGTGTGTTGTTGGAGGCGGGTGAAGCGTGGTGACGACACGTTGGTGGCGAGTTGCCGGAGAGCCTACGCAGCGCGGCCGGCGGTGGATTCAAAAGGCCGGCTCAACCACAATCGACCTGAATGATCTCGCGCCGATCACCGTCGACGCGCGCGGCCGAGAGCTGGCGGCCCCAGACGCAGCCGGTGTCGAGCGCGAGCAGATCGGCGCGATCGATCAGGCCGAGATTGGCCCAGTGGCCGAACGCGATCGGCGTGCCCAGTGTGCGGCGCCCGGGCACGTCGAACCACGGGTAGAAGCCGGCGGGCGCGCCGTCGGCGCCTTCTTTGGTGACGAGGTCGAGCGTGCCGTCGGCGGCGACGAAGCGGGTGCGCGTGAGGGCGTTGATGACGAAGCGCATGCGCTCGGTGCCGGCGAGCGATTCGTGCCAGCGCGCCGGTGCGTCGCCGTACATCTGTGGCAAGAATTCGGCCAGCGCGTCGCCGCGCAGCAGCGATTCGACCTCACCGGCGAGCCGCAGCGTTTGCGCCGTGTCCCACTGCGGCACGACGCCGGCATGCACCATCAGCCAGCCGTGCTCGAACACCGCCATGCGGCGCTGGCGCAACCAGTCGAGCCACGCCTCGCGGTCGGGCGCATCGAGAATCTCCCCGATCGTGTCGCCCTTGTGCGGCTTGCGCACGCCGTGCGCGACCGCGAGCAGGTTCAGGTCGTGGTTGCCTAGCAGGCAAGTGGCCGAATCGCCGAAGCCGCGCAGCCGTCGCAGCGTCTCGAGCGACTGCGGGCCGCGGTTGACGAGGTCGCCGAGCACATAGATGCGGTCGCGCGACGGCGAGAAGTCGATCTTCGTGAGCAGCGCATCGAGCGCGCTGCAACAGCCTTGCACGTCGCCTACAAAATAGTTCATGCGCCGATCGTAGCGGGGGTGGCGCCGCGAGCGCGGAGCAGGGGATGGATTCTGCTAACCTGCCCGCTCTGCCATTGCTGCGCGCCCCGCATGGACGTTGCCCTACTGTTCTTCCTGATCTTTCTGAACGCGCTGTTCGCCATGTCCGAGATGGCGCTGACGGCGAGCCGCAAGGCGCGGCTGCAGGTGATGATCGAGGCCGGCGAGTCCGGCGCGCAGGCCGCGATGGAGCTGCACGACAACCCGACCAAGTTTCTCTCGGTGGTGCAGATCGGCATCACCTCGATCGGCGTGCTCAACGGCATCGTCGGCGACGCCGCGTTTTCGGCCCCGTTCGCGCACTGGTTGCACGAGCGCTTCGACATCCAGCCGCGTGCCGCCGAGATCAGCGCCACCGCGATGGTCGTCATCTCGATCACCTTTTTGACCATCATCTTCGGCGAGCTCGTGCCCAAGCGCATCGGCCAGACGCACCCCGAGTCGGTCGCACGGCTCGTCTCGCGACCGATGGAGTGGCTGTCGCTGATCGGCCGGCCGTTCGTCCTGCTGCTGACGGTGTGCACGAACACCACGCTGAGCCTGCTCGGCATCAAGGACGGCCCGGGCCGCAGCGTGACCGAAGAAGAGATCGCCGCCAGCCTGGAGGAGGGGCTGGACGCCGGCATCATCGAGGCGCAGGAGCACCAGATGGTGCGCAACGTGTTTCGCCTCGACGACCGGCAGGTCGGCTCGATGATGATCCCGCGCGCCGAAATCGTCTGGCTCGACGTGGCGGCCTCGACCGAACAGGTGCTCGGCCTGATCGGCAACGAAGAGCATTCGCGTTACCCGGTGTGCCGCGGCGGTCTCGACGACGTGCTCGGCGTGATCTCGGCGCAAACTTTGCTTCAGCAGGCGATGAAGGGCCACGCGATGGCGCTCGCCGAGGGCCTGCAGCCGTCGGTGTTCGTGCCCGAAACGCTCTCGGGCATGGAGCTGCTCGAGCACTTTCGCGCGTCGAGCGCGCAGCTCGTGTTCGTCGTCGATGAGTACGGCGAAGTGCAGGGCATGATCACCGTGCGCGACGTGCTCGAGACCATCACCGGCGAATTCACGACACCGATGGCCGAAGACGCCTGGGCGGTGCAGCGCACCGACGGCAGCTGGCTGTTCGACGGCCTGATCCCGGTGCCCGAACTCAAAGACCGGCTCAACCTGAAAGAGCTGCCTGAAGAAGACCGTGGCCGCTACAACACGCTGGCCGGCATGATCATGCTGCTGCTCGGCCGCCTGCCGCACACCACCGATTCGGTCGAGTGGGATCACTGGCGTTTCGAGGTGGTCGACCTCGACGGCAAGCGTGTCGACAAGGTGCTCGCGAGCCGCCTGCCGAACGAGCGCGACGTGGCCGAGTCGCACTGACGCCGGTCGCGCCGTTCGATCGCGTTCTCTCGACTCCGGCGGTGACCGAGGTTTTCGGTGAGGTGGCGTCTCTTCAGGCGATGCCCGATTTCGAGTCTGCGTTCGCGAGAGCGCAAGCCCAAAAAGCTCTCAGCCCTTGAGACCTTCAGCGCGCTGCTTTGGCAGTCGCCAGCGCCCCTGCATGCGCGACCGCCAACGCCGTCATGTTGACGATGCGCCGCACCGTTGCCGCGGGCGTCAGGATGTGCGCAGGCGCGTTGCTGCCGAGCAGGATCGGGCCGACCGTCACGCCTTGACCGCCGGTCATCTTCAGCACGTTGTAGAGGATGTTGGCGGCGTCGATGTTCGGCAGCACCAGCAGGTTGGCGGAGCCGTTCAGCGTGGAGTCGGGCATCAGCGCATTGCGCAGGCTGTCGTCGAGCGCGGCGTCGCCCTGCATCTCGCCGTCGGCCGGTACGTCGGGCATGCGCTGCACAAACAGGTCGCGCGCGTGCCGCATCTTGATTGCGCCGGGGCGCTTGCTGCTGCCGTACGACGAGTGCGAAAGGAAGGCCACGCGTGGCTCCAGCCCGAAGTGGCGGATCGCATCGACCGACATCACGGCGATCTCGGCGAGCTCTTCGGCGCTCGGGTTCTCGTTGACGTAGGCGTCGGTGATGAACAGCGTGTGCTTGGGCAGCATCAGCGCATTCAGCGTCGCGTAGACCGGCGCGTTCGGCTGCTTGCCGATGACCTCGTCGATGTGCGCGAGGTGGTTGTCGAAGCGCCCGACGGTGCCGCACAGCATGCCGTCGGCGTCGCCGAGGTGAACCATCAGTGCGGCGATCGTCGTGTTCGAGCGCCGCACCGCGGCCTTGGCCATGTCGGGCGTGACGCCGTTGCGTGCGTTCAGCCGGTGGTAGGCCTCCCAATACTGGCGAAAGCGGGTGTCGTCTTCCGGGTTCACGACCTCGAAGTCGCGGCCTGGCTGCAGCCGCAACCCGGCACGCTCGATGCGCGCGGCGATCACCGCCGGCCGGCCGATCAGGATCGGTTTGACGAGCTTCTCGTCGAGCGCGATCTGCACCGCGCGCAACACGCGCTCGTCTTCGCCTTCGGCATACGCCACGCGCTTCGGGTCGGCCTTGGCGGCGCCGAAGACCGGCCGCATGAACATGCCGGTGTGCGTGACGAAGCGCATCAGCGACTGGCGGTACGCCTCCATGTCGGCGATCGGCCGGGTCGCGACGCCCGAGGCCGCGGCGGCCGCCGCCACCGCCGGTGCGATGCGCAGGATCAGGCGCGAATCGAACGGCGTCGGGATCAGGTAGTCGG
>JANMWQ010000740.1:0-1600 GCA_031394085.1 Rhizobacter sp.
ATGCCCAGCGATTCGAGCACCAGGCACATCTCGGAGCGCATGTCCTGGAACGAATCGACCGGCGGCGGCGGGAAGTAGCCACCTTTCACGGTCGGGCGGTAGCCCGAGTTGCCGTGCTCGTATTCCTTGCCGGTGTTCCAGGCGGCTTCCTCGGATTCGATCTTCGAGAAGCAGCCCGACATGTCGTTGCCCCAGCGCACGCTGTCGAACACGAAGAACTCGGGCTCCGGGCCGAAGAATGCGGTGTCACCCAGGCCGGAGGCTTACATGTAGGCCTCGGCGCGCTTGGCCAGCGAGCGCGGGTCGCGCTCGTAGGGCTTGCCGTCACCCGGCTCGACCACGTCGCAGGTCAGGATCAGCGTCGGCTCTTCGAAGAACGGGTCGATGTTGGCGGTGTTCGGGTCGGGCATCAGCTGCATGTCCGAGGCTTCGATGCCCTTCCAACCGGCGATCGACGAGCCGTCGAACGCGTGGCCGCCGGTGAACTTGTCTTCGTCGAAATGCGACACCGGCACGGTCACGTGCTGCTCTTTGCCGCGGGTGTCGGTGAAGCGGAAGTCGACGAACTTGACCTCGGCTTCTTTCACCATCTTCATCACGTCGGCAACGGTCTTGCTGGCCATCTGGAACTCCTGGTGGAATGCTTGTTCGGGGGTGGTGGGAAGTGCGCGCTCGGCGTTCGAAAGACCCGCTCGCGGACCCCTAAAAGCGCACAGGAATGTAGCAGAAAGCATGCCTGCGACGGCCTGCCGCGGCACCCCGCTACGCCCGGCTCCATGCGGGGCGCGGGCTGCAGGCCGACACGTCGATCAATGATTCAATTCAGTGCGCAGACACGCACCGAATCGAGTTGTTTCAACGCACCAGTTCGGGGCCAAGTTTAGCGCCGTGCGCGGCCAGCCCTTCGAGCATCGCGCGATAGGCCGCATCGAGCAGCGCGGCACTGCCTTTCACGCCGAGCTCGATGTGGCGGCCGTATTGCGGGTGGTCGACGCTGGGCAGGCTGAACACCTTGACGCCGTCGAACGCGGCCTCGATGCGTTCCATCAGCGGCGTCAGCGCGGCCTCCATCGCGCCGAACACGATCACCGACTTCTCGCTTTGTGCGCCCTGCCCGTGGAGCGCGGCGTAGTGGTGATCGAGCACCCATTCGATCATCGGCCAGGCCATCACCGGAAAACCCGGCACGAAGTGCACGTGGCCGACCGTGAAGCCGGCGATTTTGTTGTACGGGTTCGGGATGATCTGCGCGCCCTGGGGGAACACGCCCATGTTGAGCCGGTGAACGTTGTCGTGCCGGTCGGGCTCGAACGCGACGCCCTGCTCTTTCGCGGTCTCGCGCATGCGCTCATCGATGAGGTCGCGCGCCTGCGGGTGCAGCGCGAGCGGCACGCCGAGCGCGGCCGCAGCGCACTGGCGCGTGTGGTCGTCCGGCGTGGCGCCGATGCCGCCGCAGGAGAACACGACGTCGCCGCTCTCGAACGCATGCTTCAAGTCGGCCGTGATGCGCGCCGGGTCGTCACCGACGTAGCGCGCCCAGCTCAGGCCGAGCCCGCGAGCGGCGAGCAGCTCGATGACTTTGGCCAGGTGCTTGTCGGCG
>JANMWQ010000755.1:0-6543 GCA_031394085.1 Rhizobacter sp.
GCGCCATAAACGATCCCGGGAACCTTTTGCGCAATGCGCAGGCGGCGGCTCGCTCCGGTCCCCTGCAGCGTGCGCTCGAAAGCGGTGAATTTCATGGGTAGCTCCAAAATGTGAAGGCCCGCGACCAGGCTCTTCGTAAAACGCGAGACCAACGAGTCTCGCGACAGAAAGCGCGCCTCCGAAGAGACTCGCTCGCGTGTTCTAAAAGTTCGAGTTTTGTTCGGCGAACAACGATGTGACCGACTCACCGTCCGAGATGCGACGGATCGTTTCGGCAAACAGGAAAGCCACCGACAACTCGCGCACCTTCGGGCAGTTCTTGACGTCGTCGCCCTGCGGAATGGTGTTCGTGATCACCACTTCATCGAGCTGAGAATTCTTGATGCGCTCCAGCGCCGGGCCGGAGAACACGGCGTGCGTGCAGTACGCAAAGACGCGTTTCGCACCGCGCTCTTTCAGCACCTCGGCAGCCTTGACCAGCGTGCCGGCCGTGTCGGTCATGTCGTCCATGATCACGCAGGTGCGGCCCTCGATCTCGCCGATCACGTGCATCACTTCGGAAACGTTGGCCTTCGGGCGGCGCTTGTCGATGATCGCCAGATCGCAGTTGAGTTGCTTGGCCAGCGCGCGCGCGCGCACCACGCCGCCCACGTCGGGCGAGACGACCACGAGGTCGTCGTAGCGCTTGCTCTGCAGGTCGGACAGCAGCACCGGCGATGCGTAGATGTTGTCGACCGGGATGTTGAAGAAGCCCTGGATCTGGTCGGCGTGCAGGTCCATCGTCAGCAGCCGCTCGACGCCGACGGCCTCGAGCATGTTGGCGACGACCTTCGCGCTGATCGGCACGCGGGTCGAGCGCGGGCGGCGGTCTTGGCGCGCGTAGCCGAAGTACGGGATCACGGCCGTGACGCGGCGCGCCGAAGCGCGACGCAGCGCATCGACCATGATGCAGAGCTCCATCAGGTTCTCGTTGGTCGGCGCGCAGGTCGGCTGCACCACGAAGATGTCGCGGGCGCGCACATTTTGCTGGATCTCGCAGTCGACCTCGCCGTCCGAGAAGCGGCCGACCCGGGCCTTGCCGAGCTCGACGCCGAGGTGCGTGGCGATCTCCTGCGCCAGCGCCGGGTTCGCATTCCCGGTGAACAGCAAGGTGTTGAACAGCACGTTATTCATCCCGGGATCGACACACTCCCGGCGGCGCCGGGATCAACAACACCCCGGCGGCGCCGGGATAAACAAACTTGGCAGGGGAAGAAGGATTCGAACCTTCGCATGTCGGAATCAAAATCCGATGCCTTAACCAACTTGGCGACTCCCCTACACAGGTCGACAGACTTCTCAATCTGCCGACCGCAACTTGTTCAGTCTGCGGCCCACCCGACCAGCGGGTGAACGCTCAGGCTGCGGCACATTCTGCCGACCCAGCCCGGTGCAATCGCCGGCAACCCTTTATCGAAGAGAAGTGCCGAGGGTTCTGACCCGGTGCCTGCTCTCGCAAACACCGCACTGCCCGAACCCGTCATGCGGCTGTTGCCGAACTGCTGTTGCAGAACCGCCGCCGCTTGAACCACTTGCACGCATTCTGCTTGCGCCGCAGCCTGCAGATCATTGCGCCCGAATCCGGGTTTGAGAATGTTCTGGTCAGCGTTTACAGCGAAGCTTTCAAGTATAGCAGCCTGGGTATCTCGCACCAGCAGCGGGCTGGCAAAAATGGCCGCTGTGTCGATGCTGGACGCGGGTTTGACGACGGCGAGCCACTGTTCCGGAACCGGCGCGGTGGTGAGGCGCTCGCCGATGCCCTCGACGATCGCGTTGCGGCCACCAATGAAAAAGGGCACGTCGGCGCCGAGTTCGAGGCCGAGCGCGAGCAGCCGCGCGCGCGGCCAGTTCAAGCCCCACAGCCGGTTCAGGGCGAGCAGCGTCGAGGCCGCATCGGAGCTGCCGCCACCCATGCCAGCGCCCCAGGGCACGGCTTTGTCGACCGAGACGTCGGCGCCGAGCGGCGTGGCGCTTTTGGCTTGCAACAGGCGCGCCGCGCGCAGGCACAGGTCGTCGGCGGGCAACGCCGGGCCGAGGTCGTGGCGAGCCAGCCTGCCATCGGCACGCAACTCGAAATGCAGCGTGTCGCACCAGTCGATCAGCACGAACAGCGATTGCAGCAAGTGGTAGCCGTCGGCGCGCCGGCCGACGACATGCAGAAACAGGTTCAGCTTGGCCGGCGCGGCAACGTCGTAAATCGCGTTCATGTCGGCACCCCGATTGCCGGGTACGGCAATCGACCCTCCGCGAGGGTCGGACCTTGCTGGGGGCGGTCCGGCGCGGCGGTCCGTCTCATCAGCGGTCCAGCTTGGCGCGCACCGTGACCACGGGCGCGCTCTCGCGCCTGGCAATGACCAAACCGTCGTCGAAGCGCGCGAGGCTCACCGACCAGCCGAGCTGCGCAAAGCCTGTCTCGGCAGGCGCCACGCTCGCGACACTCGCCGCACCCGGCCAGGGTCGGCCACGCAACCAGTCGAACAGGGCCGCGACCGGCACGCTCTCGCCCAGAACCTCTTGTGTCAGCGCGTCCAGATTGGTGAAACTGCGCTCGCCTTGCGGCGTTGCGAGCACGACTGATCCCGGCGCCCAGCGCGCCTGCGCGAGCACGCTGCCGAGCGGTGTCGAGAGATTGAGTCGGCCGGCCTGCGCGCTGCCCTGCAACTCGAACGCCGCGTTCTCGGAGCGCGCTGCCACGCCTTCATGCGCTTCGATGCGCACCGCGAGCCGCCCCAACAGCGTGTCATCGGTCAACGGCGGCGCGCCTCGTGGCACCGACGCGCAGGCCGTCATCACCAACGCTGCCATCAGCGCCGACGCACGACCTTGCCAGCTCACAAATCGACGCGCAGGCGCGCCAGCGTTTCGCGCAGCACGTCGTTGGTCGCATCGCGCTTGCGCGCTTCGCGCCAGACCCGCCGGGCTTCGTCAGTCTGGCCGCTGACCCACAGCACTTCACCGAGGTGCGCGGCGATCTCGGCATCGGGCTGGCCGCGGTAGGCTTCGCGCAGCAGGCGTTCGGCTTCGGGCTTGTTGCCGAGTCGGTACTCCACCCAGCCGAGACTGTCGGTGATCGAAGGCTCGCCCGGGCTCAATTCCAGCGCCTTTTTGATCAGCGTGCGCGCCTCGGGCAGCCGCACGTTGCGTGCTGCCAGTGAGTAGCCGAGCGCGTTGTAGGCGTGCTGGTGATCGGGCTTGAGTTCGATCACGCGGCGCAGCAGGCGCTCCATGTCGGCGAGCCGGTTCAGCTTCTCGGCCATCATCGACTGCTCATAGATCATGTCGACGTCGTCCGGGTACTTCTTGTTCGCCTGCGCGAGCACATCGTTCGCATCGCGCCAGAGCTTGGCGTCGCGCAGCACCTGCGCCTCGGCGAGCACCTTGGCGCGCGCGTCTTCGGGTGTTTTCTCGGGCACGCGGCGGATCAGCTCCCGGGCCTCTTTGACCTTGCCTTCGCGCGCCAGCAGCGAGGCGCGGCGCACCTGCACTTCGAGTGCGCGCTTCGGGCTATCGATCTTCGCGAGCCAGCCTTCGGCGGCCTTGAAATCGTTCTGCTGGTCGGCCGCTTGCGACAGCAACAGATAGCCGCGGGTGAGCGCGTCTTCTTTCGACGCCGGAGGCGCTTCGTCGTCATCGTTGGTCTCGACCTCGGCCGTGGCGACGGTTTCGGTCGCCGGCGTTTCAGCGGCCTGCACCAGCTCGATGTATTTCAGCAGCGCCGCTTTCGCGGGCACCGGCTCGCGCAGTTGCACGTGGAGCGCGCCGAGCGTCAGCCACGCCTGCGGCAGCTTCGGCGAGTTCTGGGTCAGTGTCTCGAGCTGGCCGGTCGCGTCGACCAGGCGTTGCGAGGCGAGCAGCGTGCGCACATAGATCAGCCGCACTGCGTTGCTGTCGGGCTTGGCGGCAAGGTGGTCTTTGACGATCGCTTCGGCGGCCGGTGTGCCCGGCATCATTTCGAGCGCGAGCCCCGCCGGCGCTTCGGCGCTGCGGTCCATCTCGTGGGCGTTTTTCGCCAGCGCGAGCGCCTTCTCGCCGTTGATCGCACCGAGCCAGCCGCGGCCGATGCTCACGCGCGCCGCGATGCGCGTCTCGGGGGCTTCAGCGTACGGCAGCAGCACCTGCTCGATGATCTGCGCGGCTTGCGCGCGGTCGTTGCTGCGCGCGAGAAAGCGCGGCAACGCGCTGATCAACGCACTGCGCTCGCCCGGCGGCGTGGCCTTGATCAACGCCTGCAGAGGCTCGACCACCTCGGCCGTGCGGTTCAACTGCACCAGCAATTGCACCTGGTAGCGAAGCGCCTCGACCGACTCGGGAAGCGCCGATCGCCAGGCCTGGACGGCAGCCAGCGCTTCGTCGCCGGCGCGGGCCTGCAGCGAGATGTCCGTGGCGCGGCGGAACAGTTGCTCGTCGCGCGTGCGGCGCGCGGCGTCGAGCATCAACTGGTAGCCCGCGCCGAGGTCGCCCTCGCGCACTTCGATCTCGCCGATCAGCAACTGCTGAAACAACGGCGCATTCAGTGCCGAGTTCTGGACTGTTTCCGGCGCGGCCTTCGCGGGTGTCGGCTCACTTGGGGTCTGGGCGAATGCGCCCGAGGAGATCAGCAGCGCAACCAACAACGCGGGCGGCGCGATGGCGCGGCGGGTTCGGGGGCGGAAGGTGGGCATGCGGTCTCTCCTGAAGCTGCGTTTCATTCTAGGTCGCCGGGGTGCCAGCCAGCGGCACGCCGATAATTGCCCGCATGCCCGAACTCCCTGAAGTCGAGGTCACGCGGCAAAGCTTCGCGGGCCGCATCCACGGTGCGCGAATCCACGCGGTGCGCGTGGGCAAACCGCTGCGCTGGCCGCTCGGCGTGGCGCCCGAAACCCTGGTCTCGCAGGCGGTCGGCGAAGTCACCCGCCGCGGTAAATATTTGTGGGTGGCACTCGACCGCGGTGGCTTGCTGATGCACCTCGGCATGTCGGGCGCACTCGCGTTCAGCGACACCGCCGGCGCGCCCGGCCCGCACGATCACTTCGATCTGATCACCGGCCAGGGCACGCTGCGCTTGACCGACCCGCGCCGCTTCGGCGCCGTCGTCTGGTCGCCAGCGATCGACTCGGGCCCGGCGGGCAAGCTGCTCGCGGGCCTCGGGCTGGAGCCGTTCGATCCGGCCTTCACGGGCGAGCACCTGTACACCGCGCTGCGCGGCCGCCGTGTTGCGATCAAGCAGGCGCTGCTCGGCGGCGCCATCGTCGTCGGCGCGGGCAACATCTATGCGTGCGAGGCGCTGTTCGAAGCCGGCATCGACCCGCGCACCCGCAGCGACCGCATCAGCCGGGCGCGCTGCGAGCGCCTGGCCGGTGCGGTGCGCAGCACGCTGGCCCGAGCGCTCGAACTCGGTGGCTCGACCCTGCGCAACTTCACCGACGCCCACGGCATGGCCGGCCAGTTTCAGATGCAGGCGCGCGTTTACGGCCGTGCTGGCCTGCCTTGCCTGCGTGGTGTGACCGCGTTCGCGACCGCGGGAGTACCCGCACTGGGCTGCGTCGGCACCATCCGGCGCATCGTTCAAGGCCAGCGCGCGACGTATTTCTGCCCGGCTTGCCAGCGCCGGTAGCCGCATTCCGGCAATCAGTCGCACTTGCACCGGAACTCGTTGGTGAGCAGATGTTTCGCGTGGCTCGACGCCGGGGCCTTGCGCTAGCATCGCTCGCCGCCCGGACTCAGGCTCAACCCGCACCGCCCATGACCCCATCGTTCGCGATCAGCCTCGACGCCCTGAGCGGCTGGCGAACGACGCTCGCGCGGCGGCTCGACGACCTCGCGCGTTACTTTGCCGACCACGAGATGGCCGATGCGCTGTCGTCGGCGCAGTTGGCCGCGTTGCGTGACCGCCTCGGCAACGAAAAGCTGGTGGTCGCCTTTGTCGCCGAGTTCTCGCGCGGCAAATCCGAGTTGATCAACGCGATCTTCTTCGCCGACACCGGCCGGCGCGTGCTGCCAGCCACACCGGGGCGCACCACGATGTGCCCGGTCGAGCTAGCGTGGGATGCCGAAGAGAGCGCTTCGCTGATGCTGCTGCCGATCGAGACGCGCCTCGAAGGCCTCTCGCTTGCCGAGCTGCGCCCGCAACGTCGCGCCTGGACGATCCGGCCACTGCAGATCAGCGATCCCGAGAGGCTCGCCGAGTCGCTGCTGGAAGTCACCCGCACGAAGTTCGTCAGCAAAGATCAGGCGCGCGAACTCGGCTTCTGGGACGACGACCGGCCTGACGACAACCCGCCGGTCGACGACCTCGGTTGCGTTGAAGTGCCGGCCTGGCGCCACGCGCTGATCAACTACCCGCACCCGCTGCTCAAGCAGGGCCTGGTCGTGCTCGACACGCCGGGCCTGAACGCGATCGGTGCCGAGCCCGAACTCACGCTGAGCCTGCTGCCGACCGCGCACGCGACCGTCTTCATTCTCGGCGCCGATACCGGCGTGACCAAATCCGACCTGGGCGTTTGGCGCGATCACCTCGGCACGCAC
>JANMWQ010000124.1:0-3546 GCA_031394085.1 Rhizobacter sp.
GGCATCAAGGCCAGCCCGACGGCCGTATTGCAGTTCGGCGACCACGGCGGCGCGGTCGGTCAGCTGATCGGCGAAGAAAACCGCGGCCTCGAATACATGTTCATCATGATGAATGCCGCGCGCTACGCGGTCGGCATGCAAGGCATCGCGATCGCGGAGCGCGCATACCAAAAGGCTGCGGCATTCGCGAAAGACCGCGTTCAATCGCGCCCGGTCGATGGCTCGCTGCCGGGCAGCGGCCCGATCATTCATCACCCCGACGTGCGTCGCATGCTGATGACGATGCGCGCTTACACCGAAGGCTGCCGCGCGATGGCGTTCACCGCGGCGGCAGCGTTCGATGCCTCGCACCACCACGCGGATGCGGATGTGCGCAAGCAGAACCAGGCCTTCTACGAATTCATGGTGCCGCTGGTGAAGGGCTACAGCACCGAGATGAGCGTCGAGGTCGCGAGCCTGGGGATCCAGGTGCACGGCGGCATGGGCTTCATCGAAGAGACCGGCGCGGCGCAGTACCTGCGCGACTCGCGCATCCTGCCGATCTACGAGGGCACGACCGCGATCCAGGCGAACGATCTGGTGGGCCGCAAGACAGCGCGCGACGGCGGCCGCACGCCGAAGGCGATCGCCGCGCAGATTGCGCTGACCGAGGGCGAGCTTGCGAAGCACGGCAGTGCTGCGGCGCAATCGATGCTAAGACGCCTGAAGGCCGCGCGCGTGGCCTTCGAGCAGGTCGTCGATTTCGTCGCCGACAACACCAAGACGCATCCGAACGCGGTCTTCGCCGGCTCGGTGCCGTACCTGATGCTCGCGGGAAACGTCGTCGCTGGCTGGCAGATGGCGCGCGCGCTGATCGTCGCCGAAGACCAGTTGGCCAAAGGAGAAGGCGATGCCGCTTTCCTGAAGGCCAAGGTCGCGACCGCGCATTTCTATGCCGAGCACCTGCTCAACAAGGCGCCCGGCCTGCGCGACTCGATCGTCGAGGGTGGCGACTGCGTCACCGGGCTCGCGCTCGAATCGTTCTGACTTTCACTCCATCACCACAAGAGACACGCCACATGCCCTTGCCTGGAATCCTCGCCAACTTGCCGCTGCCCATCATCGGCGCGCCGCTGTTCATCATCAGCAACCCGAAGCTCGTGATCGAGCAGTGCAAAGCAGGCGTCGTCGGCTCGATGCCGGCACTCAACGCGCGCCCGGCTTCGCTGCTCGACGACTGGCTCGCCGAGATCACCGAGACGCTTGCCGCCTACAACAAGGCCAACCCCGACACCCCGGCTGCGCCGTTCGCCATCAACCAGATCGTGCACAAGAGCAATGACCGCCTCGACCACGACATGGCAATGTGCGCAAAGTACAAGGTGCCGATCATCATCACCTCGCTCGGCGCGCGCACCGATGTGAACGATGCGGTGCACGCCTGGGGCGGCGTCGTGCTGCACGACATCATCAACAACTTCTTCGCGAAGAAGGCGATCGAAAAGGGCGCCGACGGCCTGGTCGCGGTTGCAGCTGGTGCCGGTGGCCACGCGGGCGTGAAGAGCCCGTTCGCGTTGATCCAGGAGATTCGCGAGTGGTTCGACGGCCCGGTCGCACTCAGCGGCTCGATTGCCAGCGGCGGTGCGGTGCTGGCGGCGCAGGCGATGGGCGCCGATTTCGCGTACATCGGCTCGGCCTTCGTCGCCACCGAAGAAGCGCGCGCGGTCGACGGGTACAAGCAAATGATCGTCGACAGCAGCAGCGACGACATCGTCTACAGCAACCTGTTCACCGGCGTGCACGGCAACTACCTGAAAGGCTCGATCAAGGCCTCGGGGCTCGACCCCGACAACCTGCCCGAGAGCTCGCCCGACAAGATGAATTTCGGCGGCGCCAGCGCGAAAGCCTGGAAGGACGTGTGGGGCTGCGGCCAGGGCATCGGTGCGATCAAGAGCGTGCAGCCAGCGGCCGAGCTGATCGCGCGGCTCAAGCGCGAGTACCAGTCGGCCCGCCAACGCGTCGCGCTGGCATGAAGACCTTCAACGCGTTCTCGTTCGTTTGAGATCGCCCGGATGCCGACGCATCCAAGGCTGCTCCGCAACAAACATGCAAAAGCCCGGTGGTAGAGTCATCGGCTTGAATGTGACAGCTCCTTCCCGTCCCCTCGACGCCTCTGGTCGAGGCGGGTCGCTTCTCCGCAAAGTGGTCTAGCCGCGTCGCGGAAGGTTTTTCAACCCACACTCAGCGCCGGAAACCGGTGCGAAAGGTGAGCGAAATGATGCAGGAATCCCGGTCGAACTCGTACCTGTTCGGCGGCAACGCCCCGTATGTCGAAGAGATGTACGAGGCCTACCTCGACAACCCCGGCTCGGTGCCCGACACCTGGCGCACGTACTTCGACGCGCTGCAGCACGTGCCGGCTGTCGATGGCTCCAACGCTCGCGACGTGGCCCATGCGCCGGTCGTCGAATCCTTCGCGCAGCGCGCCAAGGCCGGCACCTTCGGCAGCAAGGCATCAAGCACCGACCTGGCCATCGCGCGCAAGCAGGTGCATGTGCAGTCGCTGATCGCGGCCTATCGTTTCCTCGGTTCGCGCTGGGCCGATCTCGACCCGCTCAAGCGCCAGGAGCGCCCGAAGATTCCCGAGCTCGAACCGGCGTTCTACGACCTGAGCGAGTCCGACATGGACATCGCGTTCAGCGCCACCAACACCTTCTTCTCGACCGCCGAGCACATGACGCTGCGCGAGATCGTGCAGGCCTTGCGCGAGACCTATTGCGGCTCGATCGGCACCGAATACATGCACATCACCGAGCCGACCGAGAAACGCTGGTGGCAGCAGCGGCTCGAGTCGATTCGGTCCAAGCCGACTTTCGATGTCGAGCAGAAAAAGCACATCCTCGATCGGCTGAACGCGGCCGAAGGCCTCGAACGCTACCTGCACACCAAGTACGTCGGCCAAAAGCGCTTCTCGCTCGAAGGCGGCGAGAGCTTCATCGTCTCGATGGACGAACTCGTGCAGCGCGCTGGCGCCAAGGGCGTGCAGGAGATCGTCATCGGCATGGCCCACCGCGGCCGCCTGAACGTGCTCGTGAACACGCTCGGCAAGATGCCGAAGGACCTGTTCGCCGAGTTCGACCACACCGCGCCCGAAGCGCTGCCTTCGGGCGACGTGAAGTACCACCAGGGTTTCTCGAGCGACATCACGACCACCGGCGGCCCGGTGCACCTGAGCCTCGCGTTCAACCCCTCGCACCTCGAGATCGTGAACCCGGTCGTCGAAGGCTCGGTCAAGGCCCGCCTGGACCGCCGCGGCGACCGGTCAGGCGCCTCCGTGCTGCCGATCATCGTCCACGGCGATGCCGCTTTCGCGGGCCAGGGCGTGGTGATGGAGACACTGGCGCTGGCGCAGACGCGCGGCTACTACACCGGCGGCACGGTGCACGTCGTCATCAACAACCAGATCGGCTTCACGACCAGCGATCCGCGCGATTCGCGCTCGACGCTGTATTGCACCGACGTGGTCAAGATGATCGAAGCGCCGGTGCTGCACGTGAACGGCGACGA
>JANMWQ010000792.1:0-2044 GCA_031394085.1 Rhizobacter sp.
GGGTCGATCGACGACGGCAGGATGAACGGGAACATCGACGCGCCGACGCTCAGGATGATGCCGGCAATGCCGAGCGCACTGCCCAGCAATGCCAAGACCTCGCGCCGCAGGCGCAACCCGAGCAACGCCACCAGCGCACCCACGAAACCGGCGCCCGGCGCCAGCCACAGCCAGGCGTGCGCCACGTAGTTGCCGAACCACGCACCGGGCTGCAACTCGGCGGTCTTGAGCATCGGGTTCGACGGGCCGGTCACCGACAGCGCGCTGGTCACGCGGTAGCCATCGACCCACAGCCACAACGCGACGCCGGCCAGCGCGTAGAGCAGGGTCGTGACGATCGCGGCCACGCTGCCGTACAGACGCGCCCGATTGGCGACCACGCCCTGCGTCTTCAGCTGCAGCCACGCGCCGCCGTGCATCACCAGCATTGCGACGGACACCAACCCGCACAGCAACGCGAACGGGTTGAGCAGGCCGAAGAAGCTGCCGTCGTAGAAGATGTGCATGTCGTCCGAGAAACGGAACGGCACGCCCTGCAGCACGTTGCCGATCGCCACGCCGAAGATCAGGGTCGGCACGAAGCCGCTGACGAACAGCGCCCAATCCCAGCGCGCGCGCCATGCCGGCTCTTCGCGCTTGCTGCGAAACTTGAACGCAACCGGCCGCACGATCAGCGCGGCCAGGATCGCGAACATCGCCAGGTAGAAGCCCGAGAACGACACCGCGTAGAGCTGCGGCCAGGCCGCGAAGATCGCACCGCCGCCGAGGATCAACCAGACCTGGTTGCCCTCCCAGACCGGGCCGACGCTGTTGATGATGACGCGGCGTTCGTGGTCGTCACGCCCCGCGAACGGCAGCAGCATGCCGGTGCCGAGGTCGAAGCCGTCGGTGATCGCGAAGCCGATCAGCAGCACGCCGATCAGCAGCCACCAGACCAGGCGAAGGATGTCGTAGGAGATCAGTTCGTGCAGGATCATGTCGATGCTCCGTGAGGTCAGACGGCGGCGGAAAGCGGCGCATCGGGCGGTGCGCGGGAAGGCGGGTGCGGCTCGACCGGCGAGACGGCCAGGGGCGGCATCGGATGCTCGCTCGGCCCCTTGCGAATGGCCCGCAGCATCAGCTTCATCTCGATCACGAGCAGCACGGTGTAGATCGCGGCGAAGCCGAAGATCGTGATCAGCAGCGTCGTCGCGCCGAGGCTGGAGACGGCGACGGCCGTCGGCAACACCCCCTCGATCACCCACGGCTGGCGGCCGACCTCGGCGACGATCCAGCCCGCCTCGGCCGCGACCCACGGCAACGGAATCGAGCACACCGCGACCTTGAGCAACCAGCGGTGCGCATCGAGCCTGCGGCGCGCCGACAGCACGAAGAACGTGCCGGTCAGCACGATGAAGAACAGGCCGAGCCCGACCATGATGCGGAACGACCAGTACAGCGGCGCCACCGCCGGCACCGTGTCCCAGGCCGCTTTGCTGATCTGTTCGGGTGTCGCCTGGCGCGGGTCGTCGACATACCGCTTGAGCAGCAGCGCATAGCCCATCGCATGGCCGTTGCGCTCGAAGGCCTCGCGCACTTGCGGCGTGATGGCGGCCGCGGTGCCATTGCGACCGGCAGCGCGGATCGTCTGCAACGCGTCGTAGGCCTCGATGCCTTGGTGGATGCGTTGCTCGGCCAGCTCGACGAGTTCTTCGATGCCGGGAATCTCGGTGTCGAGCGAGCGCGTGCCGATCAGGCCCATCACGGCCGGAATGTGGACGGCGTAGTGCGTCTCGCGCGCCTTCTGGTCCGGGAACCCGAACGCGGTGAAGGCCGCGGGCGCCGGCTCGGTCTTCCACATCGCCTCGATCGCGGCCAGCTTCATCTTCTGGTGTTCGGTCGAGAGGTAGCCGCTTTCGTCGCCGAGCACCACCACCGACAACGACGCCGCGAGGCCGAACGAGGCCGCGACCGTCATCGAGCGCTTGGCCAGTTGCACGTGCCGGCCGCGCAGCACGTACCAGGCCGACACCCCGAGCACGAAGATCGACGCCACCGTGTAGCC
>JANMWQ010000794.1:0-2743 GCA_031394085.1 Rhizobacter sp.
GTTCGACGAGGCGATCACGAAGAACCTGCAGGTGCTCGACGCGACCGCGTTCGCGTTGTGTCGCGACCAGAGGCTGCCGATCCGCGTGTTCAGCATCTTCAAGCCAGGTGCGTTGAAGCGGGTGGTGCAGGGCGAAGACGAAGGCACGCTGGTTCACGTTTGAGCCGGCGAGTGTTTGACTGTTGAAGAGAGCGTTGTCATGAGCATTTCAGACATCAAAAAAACCGCCGAGCAGAAGATGGCCCGGTCGATCGAATCGTACAAGGGCGAGCTGCACAAGATCCGCACGGGTCGCGCGCACCCGGGCATCCTCGACCAGGTGCAGGTCGACTACTACGGCTCGATGGTGCCGATCAGCCAGGTCGCCAACGTGAGCCTGCTCGACGCCCGCACGATCAGCGTCCAGCCCTGGGAAAAGGGCATGGGCGCGAAGATCGAGAAAGCGATTCGCGAGTCCGACCTCGGCCTGAACCCGGCCACGCAGGGCGACCTGCTGCGCGTGCCGATGCCGGCATTGAACGAAGAGCGCCGCAGGGAGTTGACGAAGGTCGTGCGCAACGCCGGTGAAGACGCCAAGGTGGCGGTCAGAAACCTGCGCCGCGACGGCAACGACCACGCGAAAAAACTGCTCAAAGACAAAGAGATCAGCGAAGACGACGAGCGCCGCTCGCTCGACGATCTGCAAAAGCTCACCGACCGCACGATCGCCGAAGTCGATCGACTCGTGACCGGCAAAGAGGCCGAGATCATGGCGGTCTGACAGATGACGGCCACCACGTCGCTTCGCCCCTGCGCCCAGTGAGCGCCCTGCCTGCTGCCTCCGACATGCGCGGCGCGATCCCGCGCCATGTCGCTATCGTGATGGATGGCAACGGTCGCTGGGCCAAAAAGCGCTTCATGCCGCGCTTCTTCGGACACAAGCAGGGCGTCGATGCGCTGGTGCGCACGGTGCTGAGTTGTGCCGATCGCGGCGTCGAGTACCTCACCGTGTTCGCGTTTTCTTCAGAAAACTGGAAGCGGCCGACCGAAGAGGTGTCGGGCCTGATGGGCCTGGTGCTGGTGGCGGTGGCCAAATACCTCGGCAAGCTCGCCGACAAGGGCGTCAAGATCAAGATCATCGGCGACCGCAGTCAGGTCTCCGACAAGCTGCGGCAGGCTTGGGAACAGGCCGAGTCGAGCACGCAACACAACACGCGCATCACCTTGTCCGTGGCCTTCAACTACGGCGGCCGCTGGGACATCGTGCAGGCCTGCCGGCAAGCGATCGCAGAGGGCGTCGCCCCGGAAAACCTCGACGAGGCCGGCCTGAACAAATACATGGCGCTGAGCCATGCGCCCGATCCGGACCTCTTCATCCGCACCGGCGGTGAAGTGCGCATCAGCAACTTCCTGCTTTGGCAAGCCGCCTATTCGGAGCTGTTCTTCAGCGACTGCCTGTGGCCCGAGTTCGGCGACGCCGAACTGGATGCGGCGTTCGGTGAGTACGCGCGGCGCGATCGCCGCTTCGGCGCGGTCGCGAGCACCAAGACTGTTTCAGCGATCGGCAAGAACTGACATGCTCAAGCAGCGGGTCATCACCGCGCTCGTGTTGATTGCCCTTCTGTTGCCGGCGCTGCTCGCGCCGATGGCGTGGCCGTTCGCCCTGTTGTCGCTCGCGCTGATCGCTGCGGCAGGCTGGGAGTGGGGCCGACTCAACGGCGCGGGCAAGCTGTCGATCGCGATGGGCGCGCTGCTGGCCGTGGCCTGCGCCGCGGCACTCTGGGCCGGCTGGGGCGACACGCCGCCGCGCATGGCCTGGTGGCTCGCGACGCTGGTTTGGGTGCTCGGCGGCACCTTCGTGTTGCGCGGCGGCCCGGCCCACTGGCCGGCTGTGCCGGTGGCGGTGCGCTGTGCAATCGGGCTGGTGTTGCTGTGGACGGCATGGCTCGCACTGGCTGC
Source organism: Rhizobacter sp. (assembly GCA_031394085.1). GTDB lineage: Bacteria > Pseudomonadota > Gammaproteobacteria > Burkholderiales > Burkholderiaceae_C > LMDS01. The sequence continues at coordinate 1,939 of JANMWQ010000794.1, forward strand.
CGCGAAGACCATTGGCGTCAACTTCATCCTCTCCGTGTTCTGCCTTGTCTGGGCCGCCGACATCGCGGCTTATTTCGGCGGCAAGGCCTTCGGCAGACGCAAGCTCGCGCCCGGCATCAGCCCGGGCAAGAGTTGGGAAGGCGTGTGGAGCGGCATGCTCGGCGCATTGGTGCTGGCTGCGCTCTGGATCTGGCTCGATACCGCCTTCAAGATGGACTCGCCCAGCCTGTACACGGGGCTGTACGGCCGCTTCGGTGTGATCGGTCTCGTGGGTGTCGTCGTGTTCCTTGCGGCGCTGAGCGTGGTCGGTGACATGTTCGAGTCGTTGGTCAAGCGTGCTGCCGGCGCCAAAGACAGCAGCAATCTCCTGCCTGGCCACGGCGGCGTGCTCGACCGTATCGACGCGCTGCTGCCGGTGTTACCGATCGCGATGGCAATGATCACCCTATGAACGCTTCGCTGCAGCGCGTTTGCATCCTCGGCGCTACCGGCTCGGTCGGCACCAGCACGCTCGATGTGATCGCACGCCACCCGGATCGCTTCGAGGTCTTCGCGTTGACAGCGCACAGCCGCATCGACGCGCTCTTCGCGCAGTGCGTGCAATGGCGGCCGCGCTTTGCCGCCTTGCCCGACGAAGCGCAGGCCGCCGATTTGCGCGTCAGGCTCGAAGGGCGAGGCCTCAAGACCGAGGTGCTCGCCGGCGCGCAAGCACTGTGCGACCTGGCGGCGCACCCACAAGTCGACTCCGTGATGGCCGCGATCGTCGGCGCTGCCGGTCTCGCGCCTTGCCTGGCCGCAGCGCGCG
>JANMWQ010000816.1:0-4998 GCA_031394085.1 Rhizobacter sp.
CGCAGCGTCAGGTCGTCGTACTCGCTGCGCCGGGCGCCGAGAATCGCTTCGCGCGCCAGCCGCAAGGCAAGTGCTTCCTGAAGGCCGGCCTGCGCCGAGGCGTCGGTCAGGCTCGTGAGTTCTTCCTGCAGCGAGACGTGCGCCTGCGCGTTGCCGGCGAGTTGCTGGGTCGCGGTCTCGATGGCACGCTGCAATTCGCCGCGGCGGGCGGCGAGCGAGCGCGCGGCGAACTGCGCTTCTTGCGATTGGCGTTCGAGCGCGCGCAGTTGTTCGCGCGCGTCAGTGAGCTTGCGCTCGGCGCCGATCACCGCGTCGTCGAGCTCGGCGTGGCGCTCTTGCGTGACGCCGAGCTGCATGTCGAGTTCCTCGAAGCGCGCTTCGCCGGTCGCACCACGTTCCGCGAGTTCTTCGAGCTGCGCGTCGACCTCGGCCAGCTCGTCGTCGAGCTGCGCGCGGCGCGTGCTGCTGGCCTCGGCGAGCTGCGACAGGCGCAGCAGCTCGACCTGCAACTGGTGCGCGCGCGTCTGCGCCTCACCCGCCTCGCGGCGCGCGCCGATCAGGCGCTGCGAGGCGTCGGTGTACATCGCTTCGGCGCGTACCAGGCCGCTGCGCGACTCCTCGGCGATCAGCACCTGCGCGCGCAACTGGCGGTCGAGGTTCTCGATCTCCTGTGCGCGCGCCAGCATGCCGGCCTGCTCCGAATCGGGTGCGTAGAACGCGACAGCGAAGGGGCTGACGGCGTGGCCGTCGCGGGTCATGATGACTTCGCCGTGGGTCAACTTGGCGCGCTCGGCCAGCGCCTCGTCGAGGTTCGCCGCGGTGTAGACGCCCTCGAGCCAGTCGTTGAGCAACGCCTTCAGGCCGGCGTCGTTCAGACGCAGCAGGTCGCTCAGCTTCGACAGCGTCTGGTGCGTGTTCGCCATCGTTGCCTGGGGCAGCGTGTAGAACGCCAGCTTGGCCGGCGGCGCGTCGTTCGCGAACGCGCGGATGGTCTCCAGGCGCCCCACTTCGAGCGCGCCCATGCGTTCGCGCAGCGCGGCTTCCAACGCGGTCTCCCAGCCCGATTCGATGTGAATCCGGGTCCACAAACCTTGCAGCGAATCGAGCCCGTGCTTGGCGAGCCAGGGCTTCAACTTGCCCTCCGTCTGGACCTTCTCTTGCAACGCGCGCAGCGCATCGAGCCGCGCGCTCAGGTCGGCCTGCTTGCCGCTCTCGGCGTTGACGCTGCTCTGCCGCGCGCGGCGCGCCTCGTCGAGCGCCGGCACCTGGTCGTTGAGCTCGTGCAGCCGCGCATCGGCAACGTCGAAGGCTTCCTCTGCCACCGCGTGTTGTTGCTTCAGCTCGGCGAGCCGGTCGAGGTCGGGCGCGGCGAGCTGGTTGCGTTCGCCGGCAAGCTTGTCGCGGCGCGCGTTGAACTGGCGCTTCTGGTCGCCCACGTTGCGGCTCTCGGCGGCGAGCACCTGAATCTGCTGCTGCACCGCTCCCACGAGGGTCCGCTGCGCGTTGCTGGCGTTCTGCGCCGCACGCACTGCGTCTTCGACCGTCGGCAGGTGGCCCGATTGCTCCTCGGCCTGCGCCGCCAGCACCTCGCCCTGCTCGTCGGCGGTGGAAATCTGCTCGGCGATGGAAGAGAGCTCGTCGCTCGCTTCGGTCTGGCGCATCGCCCACTGTTCGTTCTGCGCGGTCAGCTCTGTCAGGCGCTCCTCGACGCGCGCCCGGCCTTCGACGACATAGCGGATGCGTTCTTCGAGCCGGCTCACTTTGAGCGCGGCCTCGGCCAGCGCGCCTTGGTGCGTGTGCAACTCGTCGCTCGCCGCGTAGTGCGCCTGGCGAATCGTCTCGAGCTCGGCTTCGCCGTGGCGCAGCTCGGCAGTGCGCGCCTCCAGCGCGTTGAGCGCTTCGGCAACCGCCTTCTTGACGCTGGCCTCCACGCTCGCCGCATCGCGGTGCTTCATGAACCACGACTGGTGCAGCTTGAGCTCACCCGAGGTCTGCAAGGCGCGGTATTGAGATGCGACCTCGGCCTGCTTTTCCAGCTTGTCGAGGTTGCTGGTGAGCTCTCGCAGGATGTCATCGACGCGGGTCAGGTTCTCGCGCGTGTCCTTGAGCCGGTTCTCGGTCTCGCGGCGGCGTTCCTTGTACTTCGAGACGCCGGCGGCTTCTTCGAGGAACAGGCGCAATTCTGCCGGCTTGCTCTCGATGATCCGGCTGATCGTGCCCTGGCCGATGATGGCGTAGGCGCGTGGGCCAAGGCCGGTGCCGAGGAATACATCCTGCACATCGCGGCGACGCACCGGCTGGTTGTTGATGAAGTAGCTGCTGGTGCCGTCGCGGGTCAGCACGCGCTTCACGGCGATCTCGGTGAAGCGGTTCCACTGCCCGCCGGCGCGGCCGTCTTCGTTGCTGAACACGAGCTCGACGCTGGAGCGGCTCGCCGGCTTGCGGTTGCCCGAGCCGTTGAAGATCACGTCCTGCATCGACTCGCCGCGCAGCTCGCTCGCCTTGCTCTCGCCAAGCACCCAGCGCACCGCGTCCATGATGTTGGACTTGCCGCAGCCGTTGGGGCCGACGACGCCAACGAGTTGCCCCGGCAACTGGAAGTTGGTCGGTTCGGCGAACGACTTGAAACCGGAGAGCTTGATCGAGTTCAGGCGCATGTTTGGAAGACGGGACGCGGATCGCGGGAGATCGCCTAAGTGCTTGATTTATTTGAATAAAACCCGCGTAGTGCGGGCTTCGGAGCAGCGCGGATGATAGCATCCGGCCCTCGCATCGAAGCTCTCGAAAAGTGACCGACATGGCCAAGACCCCGGCTGCCACACAGCGCCAAAAACCCGTCAACCCGTCCAGCGTGCCGAGCAAGGAACTGCAGGTCTTCCCGAACCCCACGCCGAAGCGCGACTACGTGATCCAGTTCCAGATCCCGGAGTTCACCTGCCACTGCCCGCTGACCGGCCAACCCGACTTCGCGCACTTCACGATCGACATGGTGGCCGACAAGCTCTGCGTCGAACTGAAGAGCCTGAAGATGTACATGTGGAGCTACCGCAACGAAGGCGCGTTCCACGAGAAGGTTACGAACGACATCGTCGACGACATCGTGCGCGCATGCGACCCACGCTTCATCCGCATCACCGCGAAGTGGTACGTGCGCGGCGGCATTTACACCAACGTGGTCGCCGAGCACCGCAAGAAGGGCTGGAAGCCGCAGCCGGTCGTACAGCTCCCGCAGCACGAGCAAGCATCAGGCCTGCTGTAGGCCCGCAACGTTTCTAGACCGCGTTGCCGAAGCCGTCGACCTCGTAGGTCGTCACGTTGAAGCGCGCCAGCTGGTTCTGCCCGAACGCCATCGTGATCGGCACGTCACCGGCATCACGCCCGCGCGCCATCACGATGCGGCCGATGCGCGGCACGTTGTGGCGGGCGTCGAAGGTGTGCCACTGGTCGCCGAGGAACACCTCGAACCAGGCGCTGAAATCCATCGGGTACGGCACCGGCGGGATGCCGATGTCACCCAGGTAGCCGGTGCAATAGCGCGCCGGGATGTTCATGCAGCGGCACAACGTGACGGCGAGGTGGGTGTAGTCGCGGCACACGCCCACTTGCTCGCGAAAGCCCTCGACCGCGGTGCGCGTGGCGCGCGCCTGGTTGTAGTCGAAGCGAATGTGCTGGTGCACGAAATCACAGATCGCCTGCACGCGTGGCCAGCCCAGCGGCGTGTGGCCGAACTGGTTCCAGGCGAACTGCAGGAGTTCACTGTCGACCTCGCAGTAGCGGCTCGGCAACAAGAACTGCAGGGTCGCCGGCGGCAGGTCGGTCGGGTCGTGCTGCCAGGCGTAGAAATCGACAGGGTCGGGCAGGCCCGAATCCTGGATCACCGATTCGCTGCGAAAGCGCACCTGATCGACGCCGGCCGGCGCATTCACGCGGCCGCACAGGTTGCCGAAGGCGTCGAGGTATTCGCCCGCCGGCAGATTCGGGCCGACCTCGATGTGCTCGGGCGCGAGCAGGTCGTCGCGGCGCGAGGGGTGCACGTGCAGCAGGTAGATCAGCGCCATCGGTGAGGCGACCGAAAGCGCGATGTCGAAACCGATCTTGATGAACATGGCGAATCGATCCAGCGAAGCCGAAAGGTGATGGATGAGATCGCCGCAGCGACCGCACGGTACTGAAGAAGATCACGAAAGTTTTTGAAAGATTACGGGTGACACATGACCGGCATCAGCGGCCGACGGCGCATGCGCGGGTGCGGATCACACGACATGCGCTGTCGTCGGCGTCCTACGCACGAACCGGGCCAGAGCGTGGCTTCCCCGATAATTGAGCGATGAACCCGCTGCTGTCGCGCCTGCACCCCTACCCGTTCGAGCGCCTGCGCGCACTGACCCGAGACATCGTGCCGAACCCGGCATTCAAACCGATCGGCCTCGGCATCGGCGAGCCGCGCCACGCGACGCCCGAGTTGATCAAGCAGGCGATCACCGAGAACCTGAAGGGCCTCGCCAGCTACCCGGCCACGGCCGGCGAGCCAGCGCTGCGGCAGGCGATCGCGGCGTGGGTGATGCGCCGCTACGGCGTGGCGGTCGATCCGGCGACGCAGGTGCTGCCGGTTTGCGGCTCGCGCGAGGCGTTGTTCGCACTCGCGCAGACCGTGGTCGACCCGACCCGGCCGGGGGCCGTGGTCGTCTGCCCGAATCCGTTCTATCAAATCTACGAAGGCGCGGCGCTGCTGGCGGGCGCGGCGGTGGCGTTCGTCAACAGCGATCCCGCGCGAAATTTCGCGGCCGATTGGGGCAGCGTGTCGGACGAAACCTGGGCGCGCACCCAGCTGCTCTACGTGTGCTCGCCCGGCAACCCGACTGGCGCCGTGATGCCACTCGCCGAATGGCAGCTGTTGTTCGAACTGAGCGAGCGTTTCGGCTTCGTCATCGCTGCCGACGAGTGCTACTCCGAGATCTATTTTCGCGACGAGGCACCGCTCGGCGCGCTCGAAGCCGC
>JANMWQ010000823.1:0-6800 GCA_031394085.1 Rhizobacter sp.
CCGGCGGTGCTGCAAATTTCGAGTTTCTGGCGCGCCGGCACGGCGATCCGCGTCGACCTCGCGCCGGGCCGCGGTCTCGGTGCGGCGTTGCTCGAGGCCAAGCAGTCCTCGCGCCGCAAGCTCGCCAACGAACTCACCGAGTTGATCCCGACACGCCTCGCTGAGGCCTGGCTCGCGCCCACGCCCGAGCTCGCCGACCGCACGCTGCCCGAGCAACGTGATCGCGACCTTGCTCAGCTCGCCGCGCGGCTGCAGCGCTGGGAGCTCAAGCCGCAGGCGACCGAGGGCTACCGAAAAGCCGAGGTCACCGCCGGCGGCGTCGACACGAACGGGCTCAGTTCGCAGACCCTGGAGAGCCAGCGCGTGCCCGGGCTGCACTTCATCGGCGAGGTGGTCGACGTGACCGGCTGGCTCGGTGGCTACAACTTCCAGTGGGCGTGGGCGAGTGCGGCGGCTTGCGCAATGGCCCTTGCCGCCGCCTGACTGAGGCATCGCGAGCACACATCGGCAGCCGAGACGCCTGAATTGCAGCCCACAGAACCTCGGGCTATAATCGATCGTCTTTGCTGGCAAAACCTTGCGTTTCCTCGACAGAGTGGATTGACGAGCCCCGAGACCCCGACAAAAAGGCACTGGAACTCCAGGCGTCTCGGGTCTCGCAGGTCCTCGCAGGTTCTCACCGACACCGAGCGCATTTCAATTTCAGGATCAACCTTTTACATGACTACGATTCGCGTCAAAGAAAACGAGCCATTCGACGTGGCACTGCGCCGCTTCAAGCGCACCATCGAGAAGCTCGGCCTGCTGACCGATCTGCGCGCCCGTGAGTTCTACGAAAAGCCGACCGCGGAGCGCAAGCGCAAGAAGGCCGCCGCCGTGAAGCGCCACTTCAAGCGCGTTCGCAGCATGCAGTTGCCGAAGAAGCTGTTCTAAATCCGCGGTACCGAGCCCTTCGAGGTTCGTCTTTGCCCCAAGAGAGCCCGCGCACCGCGGGCTTTTTCGTTTGTGTGCCCACAGGAGTTGTCATGACCCTCAAAGACCAGATCACCGAAGACATGAAGACCGCCATGCGCGCGAAAGACGCGCCGCGCCTGCTGACCATCCGCGGCCTGCTCGCGGCCTGCAAGCAGCGCGAAGTCGACGAGCGCATCGTGCTCGACGACGTGGCCGTGATCGCGATCGTCGACAAGCTCGTGAAGCAGCGCAAGGATTCGATCACCCAGTTCACGGCCGGCAACCGGCCCGATCTGGTCGCGATCGAAGCCTCGGAGCTGAGCGTGCTCGAAAGCTATCTGCCGCAGCGGATGGACGCCGACGCCGTGGCCGCCGAGGTCGCCGCAATCGTCGCCGAGCTCGGCGCGAAGGGACCGGGCGACATGGGCAAGGTCATGGGCGCGGTGAAGGCGCGGCTGGCCGGCAAGGCCGACATGTCGCTGGTCTCGGCAGCCGTCAAGAAAGCGCTGACAACGTGAATGCGCCGCCCCTCCAGCAGCTGAGCGCCGAGGTTTTCGTCGCGCCGCAGCTCGACGCCGCCGCAATGACCTGGGCCGCACAAAACGGCTTCAAGAGCATCGTCAACAACCGACCCGACTTCGAGGGCGGGCCGGATCAACCCACCAGCGCGGCAATCGAGGTCGCCGCGAAAGCCGCCGGCCTGCACTACGCCTGGTTGCCGGTGCTGCCAGCGGTGCAGACCGCGGACGACATCGCGCGCTTCGCCAAGTTGCTCGCCGAACTCCCTAAACCGATGCTGGCGTTTTGCCGCACCGGCACGCGCTCGGCCAAGCTCTACAGCGCGGCGACCGAGGGCTGACTCACAACCCGGCGATCTTCATCCGGTCGATCAACACCGAGCCGATCGTCTTGCTGCCCATCGTGTAGGCATCGGCGCCGACCGCTTGAAGCCCCAGAAACATCGATCGCAGGTTGCCGGCGATCGTGATCTCGTGGACCGGGTATTGAATCTTCCCGTTCTCGACCCAGAAGCCCGCAGCGCCGCGCGAGTAATCACCGGTCACGTAGTTCACGCCCTGCCCCATCAGCTCGATCACGAACAGGCCGCGACCGAGCTTCTTCAACATCGCGGGCAGGTCGTCGCGGGGCTCGGTCAGCCGGCTCGTCAGCGTCAGGTTTTGCGAGCCGCCCGCGTGGCCGGTGGTGCGCATGCCGAGCTTGCGACCGGAGTAGGTCGAGAGAAAGTAGCCCTGTACCTCTCCGGCCTTCAATACGTCGCGCGCTTTCGTCAGCACGCCTTCGTCGTCGAACGGCGCGCTGCCCTTGCCGCGCAGGATGTGCGGGTTCTCAACGATGTCGATGTGGCCAGGCAGCACGGTCTTGCCCAGGCTGTCGAGCAGGAAGGTCGACTTGCGGTACAGCGCGCCCCCGCTGGTCGCCTGCACATAGGCGCCGAGCAGACCAGCCGCGAGCGACGACTCGAACAGCACCGGCACTTCGCAGGTCTTGATCTTGCGCGACTTCAGCCGCGACAGCGCGCGCTCGGCGGCGTAGCGCCCGACCGCCTCGGGCGAGGCCAGTTCGTCGGCCGAACGCATCGAGGTGTACCAGGCGTCGCGTTGCATGTCGTCACCGCGCCGGCCGGGCGTCGACGCGATCGGCGCGACCGACAGCGAATGCCGCGAGCTTGCATACCCGCCCCGAAAACCGCGGCTGTTGCCAGCGAAAAAATGCGATTGCTGCGCCGACACTGCCGCGCCTTCGGAATTGGTGATCCGCTTGTCGACACCGAACGCCGCAGCCTCGCACTTCAACGCGATCTGCAGCGCGTGTTCGGCATCGACCGCCCACGGGTGGAACAGGTCGAGATCGCGGTTCGCGGCAGCACCGGTCGCGATGTCTTGCGCGTCGGGCAGGCCGGCGGCCGAGTCTTCGGCGGTGAAGCGGGCGATGTCGTGCGCGGCGCGCACCGTCTGCTCGAGCGCCGCGCGCGAAAAGTCGGAGGTGCTCGCGTTGCCGCGCCGCTGGCCGATGTAGACCGTGATGCCCATCGACTTGTCGCGGTTGCGCTCGACGTTCTCTGTATCGCCTTTGCGGACCGACACCGACAGGCCGACGCCCTCCGACACCTCGGCCGCCGCATCGCTGGCGCCAAGCGAGCGCGCGAGCTTCAATGCGTCGTCGACATGCTGCTGGAACTGCGCGGGCGCATAGGCAAAGCCGGAGAGGGGTGTGGCCGAAGACTGGAGAGAAGACATGGGTGGAAAGTGACCGGTGGGCAGCTTCCGCCGGGTGGCGGGACGCGGATGCGAGACTATGATACCCAGCCCTCCGGTCAGCCCGACCTGCCCTTCTCATTGCCCTCCGTTGCCCTCCATTGCCTCGATGACCTCCTCGCCCGAAATCCCCGAAGACGACGCGACCACGCCCGCGCCCAAGCCGGCGCCGGTTTTCTCGTTCGACGACAGGCCGAGCAAGACCCGCATGAAGCAGGCTTCGCACGAATTGCAGGAGCTGGGCGAAGCGGTCGTCGTACTGCCCGACGCGCGCATCGACGGTCTGGCGATCGCTGAGCAATTGCTCGACGCGATCCGCTTGTTCAAAAAGACCAAGACCTTCGAGGGCCGGCGGCGCCAGATGCAGTACATCGGCAAGTTGATGCGCATCCACGATGTCGAGCCGATCCGCCAGGCCGTGACCGACATGCAGCTCGGCCGCGCGAAGGATTCGCTCGCGTTGCACCAGGCCGAACGCTGGCGCGCCGAGTTGCTTGCCGACGACGACGCGGCCACGCGCTGGATCACCGAGCACCCCGAGACCGATGTGCAGCAGCTGCGCAGCCTGATCCGCGCGGCGCGCAAGGATGCGGCGCTGGTGCCAGAAAAGCGCAGCGGTCGCGCGTTTCGCGAGCTGTTCCAGTTCATCAAAGAGCACCCCCTCGAATGAACGCGTCCACGAGCGCGCACGAACCGGTCCGCATCGGCCTGGTCTCGGTCAGCGACCGGGCCTCGGCAGGCGTCTACATCGACCTGGGCATTCCGGCGTTGCAATCGTGGCTGAGCTCGGTGGTGCGAAATCCGATCCACTGGGAAACACGGTTGATCGCCGACGAGCAGGCCGGCATCAGCGCGACCTTGATCGACCTCGTCGACACGCAGCGCTGCGACCTCGTGCTCACCACCGGCGGCACCGGCCCGGCGCCGCGCGACGTGACGCCCGAGGCCACGCTCACGGTCGCCGACAAGGTCATGCCCGGCTTCGGTGAGCAGATGCGCCAGATCGGCCTGGCCTTCGTGCCGACCGCGATCCTGTCGCGCCAGGTCGCGGTGATTCGCGGCAAGGCGCTGGTGATCAACCTGCCCGGGCAACCGAAGGCGATCGCCGAGACGCTGGCGGGCCTGCCTGCTGTTGCCAATTCGGCGCAGGCCGCAGTGCCCGGCATCTTCGCGGCGGTGCCGTACTGCCTCGATCTGATCGGCGGGCCGTACCTCGAGACCGACGCGGCCATCTGCAAAGCGTTTCGGCCGAAGTCGGCACAACGCGCTGCGCCTGACGCCCCACACGCCTGACGATCGAAAGACACGACCATGTCGAGCCGCTGTCTTTATTCTGTTTTCGCGCGCTCGCTGGCATCACTTTCCTTCGCGGCGGCGCTGGTGCCGGGCGCCCGTGCGCAAGATGCGATGGTCGAGTTCGTTGTCGAGCGCACCGACACGCTGATCGGCCTGTCGAGCAGCGTGCTGGTTTCGCCGACGGCGTGGCGCGAGGTCGCGAAGATCAACAAGCTGCAGAACCCGAACCGGATCGTGGCCGGTCAGCGCCTGCGCATCCCCACCCGATTGCTGCGCGGCGATGCCGTCAGCGCCACGCTCGTCAGCGTCAGCGGCGATGTGCAGGCTGGCGATGTGCCCGCCGTGGTTGGCGCCAAAGTCAACGAAGGTCAATCGGTGCAGACCGGCGCGAACGGCTCGGCCGTGATCGAGCTGGCCGATGGCTCGCGCGTGCGCTTGCCGCCCTCGAGCCTCGCGCAGGTCGCGGCCAGCCGCACCTACGGCGGTCGCCTCCCCGGAAGTTCAGCCGCCAGCGCCGAGCAGGCTGCCGCCGCGGACGCACCGAGCCACTGGTTCGCCGGCACGCTGCGGGTGCTGCGCGGCTCGGTCGAGGTGTTCGCGACCAAGGTGCTGCGCGCGAAGCCGCTCGAGGTGGTCACGCCGACCGCGGTGGTCGGCGTGCGCGGCACGCGCTACCGCGTCGGTTTGGACGCTGACGCCGACGCGCGCACCCACGGCGAGGTACTCGAAGGCAACGTGCGTTTCGACGTCGCCAACCTGGCGAGCGGCGGCGCCGAGCTGGGCACCGGGTTCGGCGCTGCGGCCGATGCGCGCAGCAAGGCCGCGACCGTCGCGCCCTTGCTCGCCGCGCCCGACCTCACAGCGGTGCCCGCGCTGTTCGAGCGCCCGATCGTGCGTTTCGCGCCGCTCGGCGTCGACACACCGCTGCGCGTGCAGATTGCGTCCGATGCCGGGTTCGACAAGATCGTCATCGACCAGCGGTTCGCCGCCGGCACCGAGGTGCGCCTCGTCGGCCTCGACGACGCACAGTGGTACTTGCGCGCACGCCGCATCGATCCGCAAGGCATCGAAGGCTTCGATGCGGCACGGCCCTTCGTGTTGAAGGCGCGACCGGAGCCACCAGCTTATCTGGCCCCTCGATCGAAGGCGAAACAGGCGGTCGGCGTGGTCGAGTTCACATGGGCGCCGAATGTCGACGCGCCGCGTGCACGCGTGCAAGTGGCCGAAGACGCCGCATTCACCCGGCTCGTGCAGGACCAAGACAATGTCGACGCCACGACCGTGCGCGCCGAGATCGCCAAACCCGGCTCGTATTTCTGGCGCCTGGCCAGCGTGCGGCCGAGTGGCGATCACGGCCCATTCGGCGACCCGCAAACTTTCGAGCTGCGCCCGACGCCCGAACCCCCGCAGGGCGGGCTCTCGGCCGATGGCAGCGGGATCGTGTTTCGTTGGAACGGCCGCGCCGAAGACAGGCAGCGGGTCGAGCTCGCACGCGACACGGAGTTCAAGCAGGTGGTCGCATCGGCCGAGCTCAGCGGCTCTGAATGGGTGCTGCCGGTGCCGTCGAGCGGCGGGCGCTACTACTTTCGCTACCGCAGCGTCGAGCCCGACGGCTTTGTCAGCCCGTACAGCCCCACGCTGAGGGTCGACGTGCCGCGCGACTGGTCGGGGCTGGGCTTGCTGTTGCCGCTGTTGTTCCTGCTGCTCTGAGGCAGCCCGCACACAGCGTCACTTCACCAACTGGTTAAAGCGCTCTGCATCGAAGTTTTCAGTGGTGTTCGCGTCTTGCGGCACGCAGTCCGGCGTGGGCAGCTCGCGTGACCGGGACGACAGCTTCTCGATTGCTTGCCACAACAGCGCGATCTGGTGCTCGTGGCCCGAGGCGTTGTCGATCAAGCCCTTCATCGCGTGCGCCATCGGGTCATCGCCCTGCGTGATGCCGTAGGTCGAGAAACCCATCTTCGCGGCAGCAGCCTCGCGCACCGCGTCGGCTTCTTTGTGCAGCACGCGCGCCGGGTTGCCGACCGCCGTCGCGCCGGGCGGCACTTCTTTGAGCACGACCGCGTTGGAGCCGACGCGCGCACCGTCACCGACCGTGAAGCCGCCCAGCACCTGCGAATTGGCGCCGACGATCACGCCGCGCCCCAAGGTCGGATGCCGCTTCTCGCCCTTGCCGAGCGAGGTGCCACCCAAGGTCACGCCCTGGTAGATCGTGCAGTCATCGCCGATCTCGGCGGTCTCGCCGACGACCCCGCCCATGCCGTGGTCGATGAA
>JANMWQ010000834.1:0-24919 GCA_031394085.1 Rhizobacter sp.
CGTGGGCCGATTTGCCCATCTGCACATGGCGCACGATGTTCTCGCGCACGACGATCGCGTCGTCGATCAGCAGGCCCACGCACAGGCTCAGCGCCATCATCGTGATGCTGTTGATCGTGAAGCCGAACAGGTACATGAACAAAAACGTGCCGATCAACGCGATCGGCAGCGTCAGCCCGGTGATCACGGTCGAGCGCCACGAGTTCAGGAACAGGAACACGATCAGGATGGTGAGCGCCGCGCCCTCGAACAAGGTGCGCTTGACGTTCGCGACCGAGACGCGGATCGCCCTCGAGTTGTCGCGGTTGACCTCGACGGTGACGCCGGGCGGGAACAGCGGCTTCGCTTCTTTCAGCGCCTGCTGCAAGCCATCGACGACAGCGATCGTGTTCTCGCCCTGCGATTTCTGCACGCTGAGCAGCACCGTGCGTTGGCCGTTGTAGAGCGCGAGGCTGTCGACCTCCTGCGGGCCGTCGGTGACCTCGGCGACTTGCCAGAGCTTGATGGCATTGCCCCCGGCGCCGGCGGCGCCGTTGGTGGCCCCTCGTCGCGCCACCACGATCTCGCGGAAATCCTCGGGCCGCTTCAGGCGCGCGGTGATCTGCACGACGCGCTCCTGCTCGAGCGAGCGGATCGAGCCCATCGGCAGTTCCTGGTTCTCGCTGCGCACCGCCGCGACGACCTGGTCGATGCCGATGCCGAGTGCGTCGAGCGCCGCCGGCTTGACGTACAGGTTGATCTGCCGGCTGATGCCCCCGACGACGCTGACCGAGCCGACCCCGCGCACGTTCTCGAGCTTCTTCTGCAGCACCTGCGTGGCCCAGGTCGTCAGCTCCTGCGGCGTCTTCTTGCCGTCGGCCGAGAGCACGGCCACGTTGAAGATCGGCACGCTCTGCGGGTCGAAGCGCGAGATGCGCGGCTCCTTCACCTCGTCGCGCAGCAAAGGCCGGATCAGGCCGACCTTTTCACGCACATCGTCGGCGGCCTTGCGGCCATCGACATCGAGGTTGAACTCGACGATCACGACGGAGGTGCCTTCGTAAGAGCGCGACGACAGCGCGCTGATGCCAGCGACCGTGTTGACCGCCTCTTCGACCTTCTTCGTGACCTCGCTCTCGACGATCTCCGGCGAGGCACCGGGGTAGTCCATCGCGACCACGACGGTCGGGAAGTCGATGTTGGGGAACTGGTCGACCGCGAGGCGCTGGTAGCTGAACAAGCCGAGCACGACGAACGCGAGCATGACCATCACGGCCATCACCGGGTTGCCGATCGAGATGCGGGTGAACCACATGGTCAGCGGCTCGCGGCGGCGACGGACGCGGCCGATGCGGGCGCGGTGACCTTCACCGCGGTGCCGGCGCGCAGCGCGCCGGCGCTGGCGCGCAGCAGCGTGTCACCGGCGGCGGCACCGCTCGTCAGCTCGACGGCGGGCTCCACGCGCCCTTCGATCTGTGCCTCGCCGCGAGCGCCGAGCTCGACCGTTCGCTGCAGCGCCTTGCCAGCTTGGATCGCGAGCACGTAAGGCCGCGCCTGATCGACGCGCACCGCAGACAGCGGCGCGACCAGCGCGTCCTTCTTTTGCAGCTCGATGCTGCCGCGCGCGAACAGCCCCTGGCGCAGCCCCGGCTGCGGCTGCAGCGCCATGTAGACCATCACCGCGCGCGTGCCGGCCTGGGTGCTCGGGTTGATGCGCACGACCTTCGCGGTCGCGGCTTCGCTCAAGCCGTCGACGTTGAGCCGCGCGATCTGCCCGATCTGCACCGAGCCCACGTCTTCGGGCGCGACCGCGGCTTCGAGCTCGATGCGCGACAGGTCGACGATCTCGATCACCCTGGTATCGACGCCGACGCGCTCGCCCGGCTGCGCGAGCCGCTGCGAGACGATGCCGCTGATCGGCGCGACAAGCATCGAATCGGCCCGCGCCTTGCGTGCGAGCTCGGCCGCGGCGATCGCGGCCTGGTAGCTGGCCTGCGCGCCGGCCTCGGTCGAGACCGAAGTTTCCAGGCCGGTCGGCGAAATGAAACCTTGCTCGACGAGCGCGCGGTTGTTCGTCAGCGCGCGCTTGGCGATGTCGAGCTGGGTGCGTGCGGCCACGGCCGTCTGCTCGGCCTGCTTGACGCGAAATTCGAACTCGGTAATGTCGAGCTGGCCGATCACCTGGCCGGCCTTGACCGTGTCGCCCTCGCGCACCGTCAGCGATTTGATCTCGGAGGCGACCTTGGTCTTCACGACCGCACTCGTCACCGCCCTCAACCCGCCCGAGACCGCGAGCGTGCGGGTCAGCGGCTGCACCCGTGTCACGACCACGTCGGCGGGGCCGAGGTCGATGGCGAGCGGGGCGCTCGCCGGCGTCGCCGCGGCCACGGCAGCGAGTTGGCGCTTCTTGATGACGCCGACCGCCACGACCGCGATCCCCGCCAGGACCAGCAGCGCGGCCGACCATTTGATCCAACGTTTCATGCGGTCTTCCGTTTCATGGGGCGTTTGGCGGCTGCGGCCGGCACGGGATGGCGCGCGCCGTTGACGACGATGTCGATGTGGGTGTCGATAAAGAGGTGCGGGTCGACTTCGCGCATCGGCGTGTGGCAGGGGCCGAGCGAGTGGCGGTGCAGGCACAACATCAGCAGCGGAAAAATCAGCACATGCACGGTCTCGAACAGGTTCACCCGGCGCAGCTCGCCGGCATCGATGCCGCGTTGCAGGACACGCGTGAACAGCGCCCGGGCGGGTGAAATCACTTCGTCCATGTAGAACGCGGCGAAGGCGGGAAAGTTGCCCATCTCGGTCAGGATCACCTTGAAGATGCCCGAGGCCGGCGTGTCGCCGATGCGCTCCCACCAGGTGTGCATCAGCAGCGCGAGCAGTTGCTGCGTGTCGCCTTCGAAGCCGCCGACGATGTCGGCGCCCTCGTCGATCAGCGCACCGAGGTTCTCGCGCACCACGGCCTTGAGCAGTTCTTCCTTGCTCGGGTAGTAGAGGTAGAGCGTGCCCTTGGAGACGCCGGCGCGCGCGGCCACGTCTTCGGAGCGAGTGGCTTTGAACCCCCGCTCCACGAAGAGGTCGAGCGCTGCGATCAGCAACTCCTGCGGTCGGGCTTGCTTGCGGCGCTGCCGCGTGGAGGCGGGGCCGGTCACAAGGGCAGGGGAGGCAGCGGGTTTTTTCATACTGACCGGTGGGTCAGTAATGTAGCGGCGTGGCTGCGGGGGGTCAAGGCGGGTCGGGCTCGCTGCGTCACATCGTTGACGAGTCGACTCGTTACCATCGGCGCTTTGCGCATTTGCACGGAGTCACCCGTTGGATCTCATTCTTCTGTTCAAAGCCGCGATCATGGGCATCGTCGAGGGGCTCACCGAGTTCTTGCCGGTGTCGAGCACCGGCCACCTGATCCTGACCGGCTCGTTGCTCGGCTTTCACGGCGACAAGATGAAGGTGTTCGACATCGCGATCCAGACCGGCGCGATCGTCGCGGTGATCATCGTGTATTGGCAGCGTCTGCGCGAAACGATGGCCGGGATCGGCAGCGACGTGAAGGCGCAACGCTTCGCGGTCAACGTGGCGATCGGCTTCGTGCCGGCGGTGCTGCTCGGTCTGCTGTTCGGCAAGGCGATCAAGGCGCACCTCTTTACGCCGATCGTGGTGGCGAGCACCTTCATCATCGGCGGCTTCATCATCTTGTGGGCCGAGCGGCGTGCCGCCGTGGCGACCCGCGTCGAGACCGTCGACGACATGACCAAACTCGATGCACTGAAGGTCGGTCTGGTGCAATGCCTGGCGATGATTCCCGGCACGAGCCGTTCGGGCGCCACGATCATCGGCGGCATGTTGCTCGGCTTGAGCCGCAAGTGCGCGACCGACTACAGCTTCTTTCGTGCGATCCCGACGCTGATCGGCGCCGGCCTCTATAGCCTCTACAAAGAGCGCGCGCTGCTCTCGGTGGCCGACATCCCGCTGTTCGGCGTCGGCCTGCTGTTCTCGTTTTTGTCGGCCTGGGTCTGCGTGCGCTGGCTGCTGCGCTACATCTCGACCCACACGTTCGTCGTGTTCGCGTGGTACCGGATCGCCTTCGGCATCGTCGTGCTGATCACCGCCTACAGCGGGTTGGTGGTCTGGGCCGACTAGCGTTTGGCGAACACCAGGTCCCAGACGCCGTGGCCGAGTTTGAGGCCACGGTGTTCGAACTTGGTCAGCGGGCGGTAGCCGGGTTTTGGCGCGTAGCCGTCGGTGGTGTTGCGCAACGCAGGTTCGGCCGACAGCACCTGCAGCATCTGCTCGGCATACGGCTGCCAGTCGGTCGCGCAATGCAGGTAGCCGCCCGGCGCGAGCCGGCTGACCAACAACCGAACGAACGGGGGTTGGATCAGCCGCCGCTTGTTGTGCTTGAGCTTGTGCCACGGGTCAGGAAAAAACACATGCACGCCGGCCAGCGAATCGGCCGCGATCATCTGCTCCGCCACATCCACCGCGTCATGCTGGATCAGACGCAGGTTCGTCAGCCCGCGCTCGCCGATCTGCTTGAGCAGCGCACCGACACCCGGCGTGTGCACCTCGACACCGATGAAGTCGGAGCCGGTCAGCGCCTGCGCGATCGTGGCGGTCGCGTCGCCCATGCCGAAGCCGATTTCCAGCACCAGCGGTGCCTCGCGGCCGAAGCGCGTGCTGAAGTCGAGCGGCGCGGCTGCATACGGCAACACGAAGCGCGGGCCGAGTTCGGCGAGCGCGCGGGTCTGCCCCGGGCCCATGCGCCCGGCGCGCACGACGAAGCTGCGGATGCTGCGGCGCGCCGGTCGTTCGGAGGGGTCGTTCGAGTCGGTCATCGGTGGCGCGCGTGAAGATTTCGGGCAGGGCGCATTGTGACGGCCGCCGGGCCGGCAGCCACGTCGATCACATCGGATCAGGGGGTCGTCACCGCGGCAACGGCTGCTAGCCTTCGAGCCATGCCGAAGTTTTCAACCGCCTTCGCGATTGCGGTGCTTGCTGCCACGCTCGGCCCGAGCGCCGGAGCCGTGCAACAGCGTGCCCCGGCGGCGCGCGCGGCCGCGGCGAGCGGCCTGCCTGCGGCGGTGGCCGGCGCGATCAAGGCCTCGGGCTTGCCGCCGAAGAGCTTCGGTTTGTTCGCACAAGAAGTCGTCGGCGAGCGCACCGTGTTCGCGCTCAACGCAGACCAGCCGTACACGATGGCCTCGACGACCAAGATCGTCACCTCGCTCGCCGCACTCGATTTGCTCGGGCCGTACTACCGCTGGCGCACGTCGGCGTTCGCGCTCGGCACGCTGGCCGACGGCAAACTCGTCGGTGACTTGCTGATCGTCGGCGGCGGCAACGCGCAGCTCACGTCGGCCGATCTCGCGCGGTGGTTCAAGCGCATGCACGACCAGGGCCTGCGCGAGATCGAAGGCGACATCGTGCTCGACCGCTACGCCTTCCAGCTCGCGCCCACCGATCACAACGGCACGCCGATGCAATCGGCCGGCGAGCCGCGCCACGTCTGGCCCGATGCAATGACGCTCGACGAAGGCCAGCTCGATGTGATCGTGCAGCCCGCGCGCGGCCCGCGCGCCGCGATTTCGCTCAAGCCTGCGCTGAGCGAGGTCAGGCTCGACAACCGCGTCACGATGGGCGGCGCCTGCACGGCCGAGCCGAGCTGGCAGAACAGCCGCGACGGCCGCGCGACAGTCATCGTGCAAGGCACCTGGAGCACAGCCTGCGGCACCCGCACCCTGAGCTTCGTGCCGCCGCCCGACAGCGGCATCGCCGCGCGCGCGTTGCCGGCGATGTGGGCCGCAACCGGCGGCGTGCTGCGCGGTAAGGTCGTCGCCGCACCGGCAGTGCCGGGCATCAGCCCGATCCCGCTGGCGCCCAACGGCGAGCCGGTACCGCCGCTGTCGTTCGACCGCTCGAAGCCGCTGACCGAGCTGGTGCGCGACATCAACAAGGTCAGCGACAACGTCGGCGCGCGCAACCTGATGCTGTCACTTTCGCCCGGCTTCCCGGCGCGGCCGGCGACGCTCGCCGGCGCGCAGCGCACCATCATCCTGTGGCTGCGCGACCAGGGCCTGGCCGACGGCGACATCGAGGTCGAGAACGGCTCGGGCCTCTCGCACAGCGAGCGCGCCAAGCCGCGCGCGATGGTCCAGTTGTTGCGCAAGGCCTGGCGCGCCGATCAGGCGCAAGCCTTCTTCGATTCGCTGCCGATCGCAGGCGTCGACGGCACCATGAAGGCCCGGCTGACGGGCAGTCGCGCCGCCGGCCAGGCGTACCTCAAGACCGGCACGTTGAACGACACGCGCGCGCTCGCCGGCTACGTGCACGGCATGAGCGGCAAGATGTACGCGGTCGCGTTGATGGTCAACAGCACCGACCCGGCCGCCGGCCGGCCGGCGCTCGATGCGATGGTGGTGTGGCTGGCCAAGAACGGCTGACGCCAGGTCACGCCCCGATGCGCCCGCGCTAGAATCGCGCCCGAGCTGCGGGTGTAGTTCAATGGCAGAACGGCAGCTTCCCAAGCTTCATACAGGGGTTCGATTCCCCTCACCCGCTCCAGACTCTACCGGGCGTAGATGCTGAATCAGACAGACTTCGGGAGCAATTCGGGCACACTAACCGAAATGGCCTCCAGCTTCGCCATCTCGGCCGCGTCGCCGGCACCCGGAATCCACTTCGCATAGTTGCGGGTGAACGATGCGGGCTCGACGAACCGATCGACTTGCAGGCGCGCTGCGCCGCCGGCCAGTAGACCGGCTCAATGCTTCGGCCGCGCAAGTACCGCCGCGCGCTTACGCACAGGCGGGTCGGGGCCCGCCATGCGCCATGGCACAGGCCGCATCAATGCGGCCGCTTCGCCCAGGCATCCTTCGTTTCGCATTGACGCGCAGGGCCAGCGCGCGTCCCCGCCTACCCTCCAATTTGTCTGGGATGCCAACAGACCCTGAAACCAGTTCGAGCCACGCTTTTCGTGCTGGGTATCTGGCGTTGGGTGAGCATGGTTACGGCAGCCGTTGGGGCAGCGAGCAGCCGAGTTCCTGGCGCAGCGCCGCAGGCCGACGAGAGCGGTGTGCGCGGCGCGCGCGCTTGGTGTTCCAGACGCGGAAGCGGGTGGCATTTGAACCCTCCAGTTGCACCAAAAGGCTCCAACATGATCGGTCCAGATTTGCCCATACCGCCGCCGGTTCTGCGTGAACCTCAACGCGACGTTCTCCCCGAGCTTCGCCCGCTCGCGACCTACGCGGCTCAACGCGCGCTACAAGGCAGGCCACTGCTCGAAGACCTGAGGCCGCTGCGCGCGGCCGACGACACGGTTCGCGAGACGCGTGCCACGCTCTGGGCCGGGCGCGGCAACGTCGTTGAAGACTTGATAAGTACGGATTTCGACAGCTCCCGCCGCACCTCCGCGTCGCGCGCCATGGCCAACCGCATCGTCCCGGATCCCAATCGCACAGCATCGCAGTTCACGAGCCTGTGTGCGGGGTTTGCTGTAGCAGCAGGCGCGGGCAACTGTGGCGAGCACGCGGATATCGCGCTGCGCTTGCACGCCGGTCGACTCGGCGCGGGGCAGGTGGCCGACAAGGTGACGCAGCCCGGAGTCGACCACGTGTGGGTCGAGCAGTCGCCCGCGCCAGGCGAAAACGGCCCAACGATCGTCATCGACCCCTGGATGCGCGGGCCCGCCGTGGTGCTCGAAGACGCTCATTCGCTGCACGGCCTGGCGCAGCCCATGGCCCTTGAAACCGTTTCTGCAAACGAAGGGCCGGCTTTGCGTGCGGCCTTTCAGGCGGCGGTCGCGCAGACTGCAGCCTACGGGCACGAGATCGAGTTGCATGTGAGGAGCATGGACCACGCTGGAGCGACCGGCGTTCATGTGGGTCATGTCTTCGAGGAAACTGACGTGTTGTCGGTAGACTTGCAAGCCGACGCGAGCGCCGCCGCATCACAAAACCCGATGCCTCTTTCGGTCTTGGTTTCCACCGTGGCGGCTGCGCGCGAGCTCGGCGCCAACGTCAGGGGTGCGGCGGCGTTCGCTCACGACGTGATCGCTGCACTGGCCCCGCACCCCGAACCCTGACGTTGGCGGCGCACCGGCGGCGTCGCTCCCTGATGGCGCGACGCAGCGGGCCTCACCGACAACTTCGTGAACCCGAACATCGGTTCGCTCAGCCGGGACGCGCTTTTGCGAAGCGGGCCCAGCATCAGGCTCCACAGTTCACAGCTGGCAGGAAAACTATGGGTAACTGTATTTCGGGTCGTCAGGCGAAGGTGTTGCGAGCGCGGATTCACCCGGCACAAGACCTTGATCCGCCAGCCGGTCCGGCACCGCAGTCCAATCGGGCCGAACCAGGCCTGGGACTGCCGCCGCGACGCAGCACGGCGGCGCTGCCACTGCGGCTCGCCACGCTTGCGGACGGCCCGCGCCTTGCCATCGTGGCCCATCTGCAGAACCGGCGCGACGTGCACGGACAGGCGCAAAACCTTCACGGGATGTTGAAAGACCTGCGCTCCTTGGCGTGCACGTCCAAAACATTTCGAGAAATCATCGAGACGCCGCCGTCCGGCAGCGATGTGCTCTCGAAGGCCCGGCTGGCAAGTCGCCTCGAGCGAGCCGCCAACGTCTGTTTGAGCCAGCTCAACGCATCTGATAAGCAGCTGGCTCTTCATTTCAAGGCGTGTGGACCCATGCTCGGGCTGTTCACCCCGGAAGTGCGCGCCGAATTCGTCCAGCAGGCAATCGGTGTGGTTGATTCGTACTCCCGGGGAAAGGCGATAGCCGAATTGAGCGTGGGAATGGTCGACTTGCAACCTTCGGAGCGCGCATTCCTTGTCGAAGCCGCGATCCTCACCGACACGCAGTCCGGCGATAGAGGCCATCTCGGGAGGGCTGTTGCAGTCGCCGGGCTGCTCGAGGGAATGAACTGTTTGCAAGCGGAGCATCGCGCATCGCTCATCCTCGTCGCGGGCGCTGGGATCGAAGCCCAAGACGACCGCTTCAGGTCAATCACGATTGCCGGGCTCGGAAAGGCCATCCGACACTTGCCCCCGCAGCAACGCGAAGCCCTCGTTCTGTATGCGCTCGATGAGCGGCATGAGCTGGATGAATCTGCCAGGGCCACAGCACTCGGGGGGCTGGGTTTGGCGATGGCGGCTGAGCCCAGCATGAATGCCGATGGGCGCATCGTCGAAGCCGCGCTGGTCCTCGTCGACGATCGACTCAAGGCTCGCGCGATCGCCGACTTGGCTGTAGGAATGGGGTCAATGGAGCCGGAGCTGCGCGGCCGCTTTTTTTCGGCCGCGGTCGGCTTCAACGGGGAGGACTTCAATGCCGAGGTCGCATTCAAGTTGGGCGCGGCAGCAGAGCATTTGTCCGACGTTGAGCGCGCCGAGCTTGTCCGTTTGGCTACGGTTCCTGGCGCTGTGGTGCTGAACGTGGCAAATACCAGTCCTGAATTTTCCATGTGCAGCCGAGTCTGCGGGCTGGCTGCTGGAATGGCGCATCTGACCCCTGAGCAGTGCGACAGTCTGTCCAGCACGGCCCAGGGCTTCGGCAATCCCGCCAACAAGGCCGCTGCGATCGGCGCAATGGGCCAGGGGTTGGAGCATCTAAGCACCGAGCAGCACGAACAACTCGTCGCCGCCGCGATCGAACTCGGTCGCGCCAGCCCCGGCAAGATGATCAAGGCGATCACTGGACTGGGTGCGGGGGTGAAGCGCCTGAACGACGACCAGCGCAACCGCCTCATCGACGCGCTGGGCGCGATCACAGACCATCCGACTGTTGTTGCCAGGCTGGGTGCGCTGAGTGCGCTGACCTGTGCGGTAAGCGCAATGGATTGGGCCTGACAAGCTCGGCAGGGCGTGCGGCACTCGAATCAAGACGAAAAATTCATGGGTAATTCATGCACCGGGCTTTTTAGACCTTCGCTTCACGCGCCAATCGAGCAGCCACACCAAAACGGGTTGAAGCCACCGGCCGCAATGGCACCGGAGCCTGTGCCGCCCGCGCCCGGAGAGGAGGAGCCCGTGCATCACGCGCCCAGAAAAGCGTCGATTTTCGAGCGTCTTCCGGGTGAAACTCGGCGTGAAGTGCTGGGCTATTTGCTGAGCGAGGCACCTGTGGCGATTCGAGATCTGAACAGCCTCGCCGCCGTGTCTCCCGGTATTCGGGACAAGATGAAAGAAGAACCGCGCCTGCGTTCCAAATACCGAGTCTTGAGTCGCCTGGTCTCGGCGGCTGCCAGTTGTTTTGAGGGCGACCAGCCGTTGAGCAGTACGACGCACACGGCCTGCGGGCCCATGTTGGGGCTGCTCTTGCCCTCGCGCCGCAGGGAGCTTGTCGCCAGCGCGATCAGTTTTGACAATGATGGGGTCAAGTCCCGCGCGATCGTCGCTCTCAGCGCGGGCATGAAGTATCTGGGCGATGCCGACCGCAGCGCCTTGTGCAGTGCCGCGCTCGGTCTGGTCGATGAGTCTTCCAAGTCCGAGGCGATAGCCGAGCTGGCCGAAGAAACAGGGCTTCTGAGCGACGCCCTGCGCGAACAGCTCGTCACTGCCGCGGTCAGTATTGAAAACAGCTCCTACAGGGCTCACGCGATAGCTTGGCTCGGGGCGGGTGTGGCGGCGCTGACCGAGACCGATCGCACACGGCTCGTCGATGCCGCGTTCGGTATCGACAATCCGTCCCACAGGTCATTGGCGGTCGCGGGGCTGTGCATGGGAACGACGCATCTGAACGCGCAACATCGCAACAGGCTTTTCGACGCTGCGCTCCAGTTCACCGAAGTCTTGAAGTCCCGAGCAGTGTTCGGCCTGGGCGCGGGATTGGGGAATTTGACCGTGGCCCAACGCAGTCAACTCTTTGAAGCCGTGACCGGTGCCGGCTTCGAAAGCAGCTTCCACAGGGCCCGCGCGGTATTTGGACTCGCCGCTGGAATGGCGCATCTGGACGAGCCGCAACGCGACACCCTGGTCACCGCCGCACTTACGTTTACCGGCGATCCCGACAAGGCGCGCGCGATCACCGGACTGGGCGCAGGCTTTGGGCATTTGAACGAGGCATCGCTGAACCGCGTTGTTGCAGCTGCGCTCGGCATTGCCAGTGAGCGCCGCCGGGCACTTGCGATAGCCGGGTTCGGTGTGGGAATGGAGCACCTGAGCGATGAACGCCGCTCCGAGCTCATCGCCGTGGCGATCAACACCCAATCCGCCCCCTTCAAAGCCTTTGCAATCGCTGGGCTGGGTGTGGGACTGGTGCACATGAGCGAGGAGCAGCGCAATCACCTTGTCACCGCTGCGAGCACGATCTCCACCGCACCCGAAAGAGCGCGGGCGATTGGTGGACTGGCCGCTGCGGCCGAGCTGCTCAACGGTCTCTGAGGATCGGTCAACGGTTCTTCGCGCAGCGAACGCTGCCACGGCGGAGCGGTTCTCCGCGCGGATTGCCTGCATCGATACGGGGCACTACCCAACTGAGTCACGTGCAGGTCTGGCCACCGCACGCATCAGGCCGGTCAAGTCCGCGTCATCCGCTGCGAACTATTAATAATTACCGTGCCGCGCAATGTCGGCCTTCGCTTGCGCGACTGCGTCTTCGCTTCTGCACGCATCTTTCGGCAATCGCAGGCTTAGTCTTCCCCCAGAAAAAGTTCGACGTACAAATTCAACAACTCCCGCACAGAAGCGAAGCCGTGAAAACTAAAGAGGACGAAAACGACAGTGGCAAACGCTGGCTCGCAGAGCAGATCGAGCGCGCATCGCGGCTCACTGCAGCGGCCGGGCGCGAACTCGGTCTCTCAGACCTCGATGCTGAAAAGATGGCAAACGGCGGGACTGTTTCTCTCAGCGGGCTCGACGGTACTGTGAAGGTGCTGCCGATCCGCGATGCAACGCCGGCTGCCGTTGCCCCGGTGCTCATCACACTCGATACGCGGCAAGCACTGGCGTCGATCGGAGCGGCTCACTTGCGAATCATGCTGGCAATGGCGCCGGCCCTCGGCGCGCTTCAAGCCTCGATCGGTTGCGATTCCACAGGTTCACTGTGCCTGTTCCGGGTTGTCAAATCCGACGAGATGACGGCGTCGGGAATTGCAAAAGCTTTCCGTCACGCCTGGCATCTCGCCATACTGGTATGGGGCGAAGAACCTAACAGCACCGGTGAGCAATCATGAACGTCGACGTCTCTGGTGGAAGTCCAGGGGCGAATCCGCTTGGCGGAGACGACGTTGGCAGTCCGCCGTCAGGGTCAGGCAGCTCGATGCATCTATCTCCCGCAGTTTCAGTTGCTGTTGAACATCGAGATCTGGAACTGGGATCGCAGCCGGGCGGTGCGGACCCACAGGCGCAGGACAACGCCGCAGCGCTCGCCCCCCGAGCCGCGCTTCGCGGGAGCCTGAGTGCCTTGGGTGCCGCAGGCGCCGATGCGCAAGCCGGGCACGAGCAGCAGGCATTCTTGGCGGCGCTGGCCTACCAAAACCACGCTGACCGGGCGGCCCATGTGGCAACCGCCACATTGAACCAGTCAAGCTCAGTCGCCGTGAGTGCCTTCGTAACCTTCGGCTGGGGCCGGGCTGCGGGGCTCAACTTGGCTGCGGCCATTCCGATCCCGGGGTCGGATATCGTGCGGGTCGTAGCGCGCGCGGCTGAAGGTGTCGGACTCTCTTCAGCGGGCGGGGCGGTGGCCAACCTGGGCGCCACCGTGGCGATCCCCGCGCTGTTCAGTTGGTTGTTTCCAGCAAAGATGACCGCGATCGACCCGAAGGCACTCGTGCCTACACCGCAGGGCGGGCTGACAGACCACGAGACGAATTTGCGCGCAGCCATCAAAACGAGACAAGACAACATCTCGCGCAACGGCAGCCTCAGCAACATTGGGCTCGGCTCCACGTTTTTTTCGGTTGCGCATGTCGTGCGGTTTGCTTTCGACGCAGCCCAGCATCCAGCTACCGCAGTGCCAGGCGCGGCCGCGAGCAGTGCCGTTTCAATGATCGCGGGCGCTGCCCTCGGGTGCACTCTCGCGCAGCGCATGGCGAGCGCCGACATGCTGGTGCCGAACGCGAGCACCCAGGCGAGGGAGCCGATCGCCATGAAGCTGTTTTATCCGGCTGAGACTGCCGCTGTCGCCACGCCGAATTGGCTGCACAGCGGCTCAGAGTTCGCGTGGAGCCTTGGCGGCCGTGTGGGGGCTCTGGTCGTCGCCGGCACTGTGCTTCAAACTGTCTCGGCAACGGTCGGCGCCGTGGCTGATCGGGGCACGGCGTCCGTACTTCAAGGCGCGGGAATGTTGACGGCGGCGGCGGGCTACTTCGGAGCCATGCAAGTGGTCTCGGACGGTGAAGTTTCGCTGGCCGCTGCGCGCGTCGCTGCGCCCAGACGCAATCCCCGCGTCGCGCCGGAGCCAACAGCAGACCCAGAGCCTGGGCACCTTGTGGCGTGATGGCACCGTGATCGTACAAGCCCACGAACGAGAGCCGGCTGCGCAGACACGCGCACGAGCGAGTCACAGACTCGTTGCACTCGGGCTGTTGGCATCTGTCCTGATGCCGTCAGGCAGTGCCTGTGCCCAATTCATTTGCCAAGACCCCTGGGGCAACCTATATCGGCTGCCCTCTGCCTACCCTGCGCTGACTTGCGAACCCGCCCCAGCAGCGCCTGCGGCCGCTTACAACACAGCCACAGCCACGGCGCCGGCGGCGGCCCAAGGAAGTCTGGGGCTGAGCGCGTCCAACAGCCGCCACACGGGTCAACTCCTGATGCGCATCGAACGCGGCATCAGCAGGCTCGACCCGCAGCATGACGAAGCACTTGAACAACTGATCGTCAGCACTGCCGCGCGCTATGGCCACGACGCCAGCCTGTTGAAAGCCATCGTGTACGTGGAGTCCAGGTTCAATGCAGTGGCGGTTTCACCCAAGGGCGCGATCGGCTTGATGCAATTGATGCCCGCCACCGCACGAGACCTGGGAGTCGCCAACGCTGCGACGAGTTTGTTCGACCCTGCCGTCAACCTCGACGCCGGCGCGCGGCTGCTGCGGCAATTGCAGGACCGTTTCGCGGACCGCCCCGATCTCGCGATCGCCGCCTACAACGCAGGCCTGGGCGCCGTGCTCAAACACGGCCGCGAGATACCGCCTTACCCGGAAACACTGGCCTACGTTCGCGATGTGATCGCCGAATTCACCCGCTTGAAGCGGTGAGCGCGCAGCACGCCAGCCAGCTGGTGCCTAACGTGCGCGCGATCGGGTGTGGCCGCCGCCCACAACGTCGTGCGCTGCGACGTTGCTTCGCATTCTCGCAACCCGCCTGTCGGCCACGCCATTAGCCTGACTGCACCGATCCGAACATTGCCTGCGCCAAAGCGTTGCACGCACACCCCCGAGCGAGTCCATGTCATCCGACAAAACCGAGGAGCCAACCGACCAGAAGCTGCGCAAGTCGCGCGAGAAGGGCCAGGTCGCGAAAAGCCAGGACCTTTCGCAGGCGGTGTCGATGCTCGGCGTGATGATCGTGCTGCTGCTCTCGGCCGACGACATGTTGGCCCGCATTCGTCGCCTGTTCGACCAAGCCATGAGCTTTGGCAATGGCGACCTTCCATTGGCAGACCTGTACGAACGCATGGGCGCGATGGCGATCGAAAGCGGCTACATCGTCTTGCCGCTGGTGCTGGTGGCGGCCGCGTTTTCGGTCTTCGGCGTGATGTCGCAGATCGGCGTGCTGGTGTCGATGGAGGCGGTCACGCCGAAGGCCGAAAACCTCGACCCGGTCGCCGGCTTCAAGAAGATCGCATCGGCCAAGTCGCTGATGGTGCTGGGGCAGATGATCTTCAAGGCGTTGGTGCTCGGCGTCGTGCTCTGGAAGCTCGTGCTCGTGCTGCTGCCGCTGGTGACAGGCGCGGTTTATCAATCGGTGCCGGCCATCGGCGCGATCGCGTGGGTGGCGGTGACCAAAGTGCTGTGCATCGGCCTGCTGCTGTTTCTGCTGCTCGGGCCGCTCGACCTGGTGATCCAGCGCTGGCAGTTCATGAAGGGCCAGCGCATGTCGAAAGACGACATCAAGCGCGAATACAAGGATGCCGAGGGCGACCCGGAGATGAAGCACCAGCGCGAACGCCTGGCGCACGAGATCGCGAGCGGGCCCGACCGCAGGCAGGCGGTGACCAACGCGAGCGCGGTGATCGTCAACCCGACCCACTACGCGGTCGCGATCCGCTACGACGCGCAAGGGGCGGGCTTGCCGATCATCGTGGCCAAGGGTTTCGACGACGATGCCTTGCTGATCCGTGGCTATGCGCAAAGCGCCGGCGTGCCGGTCTTCGGCAACCCACCACTGGCCCGCGCGCTGTTCAAGGTGCCGTTGAACGAGCCGGTGCCCGAGGCGCTGTTCGGCGCGGTCGCGGCCGTGCTTCGGTGGGTCGGCGCGATCGGGCCGACGCCAGCGCAGCGTCTTCATTGACTCACCCACGCAGACAGCGACGATGAACCCACCCCGCAAAAAACGCGCACCGTTCGCCTACGGCGGCGACATCGGCATGGGCGCGATGATCGTCGCGATCCTGTCGCTGATGATCTTCCCGCTGCCCACGGTGATGATCGACGGGCTGCTCGCACTCAACATCACGATCAGCGTGCTGCTGCTGATGGTGACGCTCTACATCCCGAACGCGGTGGCGCTGTCGACTTTCCCGTCACTGCTGCTGTTCACCACGCTGTTTCGGCTCGCGCTGAACATCGCCTCGACCAAGCTGATCCTGCTGCACGCCGATGCCGGCCACATCATCGAGGCCTTCGGCAACCTGGTGGTCGGCGGCAACCTGGTGGTCGGCTTGGTGGTCTTCATGATCATCACGGTGGTGCAGTTCATCGTGATCACGAAGGGCTCGGAACGCGTTGCCGAAGTCGGTGCGCGCTTCACGCTCGACGCGATGCCCGGCAAGCAGATGAGCATCGACAACGACCTGCGCGCCGGCCACCTGACCGGCGAAGAAGCGCGCCGAAGGCGTGGCCTGCTGGCGATGGAGAGCCAGTTGCACGGCGGCATGGACGGCGCGATGAAGTTCGTCAAAGGCGACGCGATCGCCGGGCTGGTGATCACTGCGATCAACATCCTGGCCGGCATCATCATCGGCGTCACCTACCACCAGATGACGGCCGGCGAAGCGGCGAACCGGTTCGCGGTGCTGTCGATCGGCGACGCGATGGTGTCTCAGATCCCGTCGCTGCTGATCTCGGTGGCGGCCGGCCTGTTGATCACGCGGGTGAGCAACTCGCAAGACGTCAAACCGCGCTCGATGGGCGAAGAGATTTCGGCGCAGCTCACCACCAACCCGAAGGCGATGTACATGGCGGCGGCGCTGCTGTGCGGCTTCGCGGCCGTACCGGGCTTCCCCTGGTACGTGTTCCTGTTTTTCGCCGTATTGCTGGTGGCGGCGGCCCGCGTGCTGGTGCGACAGAACAAGAAGGCGCAACTCGCCGGCGTGGGCATCCTGAAAAGCCTGCAGCGCGAGGGTGCGCGGGGCGAGCCAGCCGGCATCGAGAACAAGGCGGCATCGTTCAGCGCACCGTTGGGCGCGCGGTTGTCGGTGGGTCTGGGCGCATCGCTCGACAAGGTCGCGCTCAACGCGGCGTTCGAGGTCGAACGCACTGCGCTGCAGGAGCTGCTCGGGCTGCCTTTCCCCGGCATGCGCGTCTGGACCGGGGCGAACCAGGCGGACGAGAGCTACGAGATCCTGATCCACGATGTACCGGCCGGGCAAGGCAGCTTGCCGACCGACCAGCGGCTCGTTACCGAGGCGCCCGAGGCATGGTTCGCGGCGCGGCCGAGCGCGCAAGGCGCGGGCGGGGAGGCAGCGAGCCACTGGATCGGCCTCGGCGAGGCCGAGGGGGCGGCCAGCGCGACCGCGGGCGTGCGCTCGCTGTCGCACGAGCAGGTGCTGGCGCGCCATGCGGGCGAACTGTTGCGCGGCCACGCCCATCTGTTCCTCGGCATTCAGGAAGTGCAGTGGATCTTCGAGCGCATGAGCGCCGACTACCCCGGCCTGGTCGGCGAAGTACAGAAG
This sequence comes from Rhizobacter sp., assembly GCA_031394085.1. GTDB lineage: Bacteria > Pseudomonadota > Gammaproteobacteria > Burkholderiales > Burkholderiaceae_C > LMDS01. Next base: position 17,039 of record JANMWQ010000834.1, read on the forward strand.
GTGCTGCCGTTCCAGCGCATTGCCGAGGTGCTGCGGCGGCTGCTCGAAGAACACGTGTCGATCCGCAACATGCGTGCCATCTCGGAGAGCCTGATCGTCTGGGGACCGAAGGAGAAAGACATGCTGATGCTCACCGAGTACGTGCGCGGTGACCTCGGCCGCTACCTGGCTCACCGGGCCACCAACGGCACGGGTGCCTTGTCTGCCGTGCTGCTCGAGCCCGCGCTCGAGAAGTCGATTCGTGAGTGCATCAAGCCGACGCCCGCCGGCAACTTCCTCGCGATGCCGACGGAGCAGTCAGCGGCCATCGCCGAGCGCATTGCCGCGGTGGTCGGCGAGACCGCACGGCCGGCGCTCGCTGTCGTTGCGTCGATGGACATTCGCCGCTACGTGCGCCGCATGGTCGAGGCACGCTTGAAGTGGCTGCCGGTCTATTCGTACCAGGAGCTCGGCGAGCACGCCCGCATCGAGCCGATCGGGCGCGTGTCGGCGTGAGCACGATGCCGACGCCACCTTCTCGACCGCGAGCTCCAACGTGACGAGGAGCATTCCCTTGCGGCACCTGACGGTGCACCCGCCCGCGGCTGGCGACGGCCCAGCGGCCGCCCGCGCCCAGTCTGCGAAGGCCGCGCCGCGACCGGGTTTCGTCGAGCTGCTGCGCGCGCCGCAGCGACCGGCATCGAGGCGACCGGCCAGCGGCCCCGGGCGAGGCGATGCGCTGCCCTCGGATGCATTGCCGATGCCCGAAAGCCCGACGGGTGTGGCGGTGGCCGACGTGGCCGACGTGGTCGACGTGGTCGATGCGCCCAATGCGCCCGATGCGCCTGAAGAAGCCCGCACCGCACCAGCGCCGTGGGCGATCGATCTTGCGATCGATCCCGAGAACCCGGGCATCGACACCGGCTTGCTCGACGAGCCGCAACCCGTCGACGCGCCGCCCTCGCGCGAACCGGGCGGCGCCGACGAGGTCGACGCCCTCGAGGCCGACCCGCGCGAGCGAGCCATCGTCCGCTACCTGGCAGCGACCGTCGCCGACTTCTGCAACGACCCGGACGTGCACGCCGGTGACGGCTGGACCGTGCGCTTGTTGCTGAACGACACCATCCTGCCGTCGACCACGCTGCACCTGAGCCTGTCGCTGCACTGGTTGCTGTTGCGCTTCGAGTGCGGCGATGCGCAGTCGAAAGAGCTCATCAACGCGCACCGCGACGCGCTGCAGCACGCACTCGAAGAGGCGGTCTCGCCACGACGCGAAGTGTCGATCGACCTCGACTGACCCCCTCGACCACTCACCGCCCACCGCTCGCACCATGCACTCCTCCACCGTCACCACGCCGCCTCGCATCGAGCCCCTCGCGCGGGCCTTGCCTTCGATCCCTGCGTCGTCCGCGAGCTGGTCGCAATTGCTGCACGACGCGCGCTTCGGGCGGCTGCTCGACCGCCACGGCCTCGACGTGGCCCTCGCTCCGGCGGCCGCGCCGACCGACACCGAACGTTATGCCGTGGTGCTGACCGATGGCAGCAGCAGCTTGCGTGTGGAGATCGCCGGCTGCGACCACCCTGCCGTCGCGATGGCAGCCCGGTTGACCGTCTGCGAAGGCACACAGCGCCTGGCCGCCACGGCCCTGTGCGCCGTGCCGCTGCGTCTGCTGCATGCGCTCGGCCTCGGCCGCTGGGCGCCTACCGGGCTGACCCGCATCGACCGCGACACCGAGACCGCACTCGACACGCACGTGCCGAGCCCGCCCGGCGACTCGCCGTCGGACTGGGTCGCCGTGCGTCGGGACGGGCGCTGCCTGTGCCTGATCCGGCTCGGCGGCACGACCGAGCCGTTGCGCCGCGCGCTGGCCGCGTTGATCCAAACACAGCCGGCCCGAGGCGCGCACCCGCGCGGCTGGGCCATGCCGGGTCGCATCGTGCTGCACCGGCAGGCGTATGCGGTCGCGCTGATGAGCACGCTCGCCATCGGCGACGTGTTGCTGATGCAGCCGATACCCGCCGCCAAAACCGGCCTGCCGGTGCGTGCGCGATGGGGTGCAGTGGGCGCCACCGCGGGCCGCTGCCTTGAAGTCAAAGCCAGTTTAAGAGGGAGTCAAATGCAAATCCTAGCCACGCCCGGCCTGACGGCCGACGAGAACCTGCACGACGAAGCGAGCGCCGAGCACCGGCCCGCCGACAAGCTCGACGAGCTCACCGTCCCCGTGCGATTCGAGATCGAGACAGTCGCGATGGCGCTGAGCGACCTCGCCTCCATCGGGCCGGGCTACGTGATCGAGCTGAGCACACCGATCGCCACCGCGACGATCCGGCTGGTCGCGTGCGGTCAGGTCGTCGGCCACGCCGAACTGGTGGCCGTCGGCGGCCAGCTCGGCGCGCGCATCACGCACATGGTCGAGCGATGAACACCGGCAACCCGGTCGACTTTCTGCCGCTGATCGTCGCGGCGTTCGCGGTCGGGTTGCTGCCGTTCGCGGCGATGATGATCACGTCGTACACCAAGATCGTGGTCGTGCTGGGCCTGCTGCGGCAGGCACTCGGTGTGCAACAGGTGCCGCCGACGATGGTGCTCAACGGGCTGGCCCTGATCGTCTCGGCCTACATCATGGCGCCGGTCATGATGGACATCGGCGACAACATGAAGGCGCAGGCCGGCAGCGCCTCCAATTCGCAGCAGATGGGGCAGCTGATCGACGCTGCGCGCGAGCCGCTCGGCAAGTTCCTCGCCAAGCACGCGCACGAGCGCGAGAAGGCCTTCTTCCTGAAGTCGGCCGCGACCGTCTGGCCACCCGAGCGCGCCGCGCAACTGAAGAAGGACGACCTGATCGTGCTCGCTCCGGCCTTCACGGTCTCGGAGTTGTCGGAAGCCTTCAAGATCGGCTTCCTCGTGTACCTTGCGTTCGTGGTGGTCGACCTCGTCATCGCCAACGTGCTGATCGCGCTCGGCCTGTCGCAGGTGTCGTCGTCGCAGGTCGCCATTCCCTTCAAGATCCTGATGTTCGTGGTGCTCGACGGCTGGTCGGTTCTGCTCCACGGCCTCGTGCTCACCTACCGCTAGCCGAACCCGATTCGCCCATGGAATACGAAAGCGTCATTCGACTGACATCGGAAGCCCTGCTGCTGTGCCTGCTGGTCTCGATGCCGCCGATCGTGGTGGCCGCGGTGGTGGGCCTGCTGGTGTCGTTCGTGCAGGCCGTGACCTCGTTGCAAGAGCAGAGCATCGGGCAAGCCGCCAAGCTCATTTCGGTCGTGGTCACGCTGCTCCTGTTCGGCCCCTGGGGCGCCAGCATCGTGCTGCGGTTCGCGCAAACCTTGTTCAGCGCGGCGTTGCAATGACGACGCGCCCGATTCCCGTTCGGTTGAGCCCGGTCGCGAAGACCACGCTGACGCCGGACCCGCGCCAAGGCGCGGGCAACGCTGCGCTCGCCGGGCGCCAGGGCGAGGTGCACTGGGGTCAGGCGAACGGCTGCGTCTTCCGCTTCGACCCGCAGGCTGCACCGCGGCGCAGCGGTGCGCAGGTTGCGCAACCGGCAACCCGGCGGGCACTGCCGCTGCCCGCCAAGCGGGCCGCCACGGCGCGCGCCGCACGTCGCTCCAGCGGCGGCCGCGGCGCAGCCGTGTCGCTGGCCGACGAAGCCGGCTTCGACTACGACTACGACTACGACGAAGACGATGAGGGCGACGCAGCGATCTCTGGCGCAGGCCCGGCCCAGGGTGGCCGCTCGCAGAGCCAGGGCGGGCAGGACGAGCAAGGCGACCACGACAGGAACAGCAGGAACGACGGGAACGAGGGGCATGGCCAGCGCGGCAACGCGAGCGACAACACATCGTTCGCTACCGCACCGCCAGCGGGGCAGGCGGCTTCGACCACCGGCCACGACCGGAGCGCATGGCCGATGCTGCTGGCGTTGGCATCCGCTGACGCGTCGCGCTCGCTCAGACAGCGCGCCCTGGCGGCCATCGACACCGCGTCGCCGACGCTGCGCGCCGCCGAGGCGCTGGGCCAAGTGCGCGCAGCGCTGATCGAGGCCGTCGCCTGTGGCGCACTCGTGCCGCGTGTCGACGCGAAGTCGCCGGATCAGAACTGCCTGCTGCCGCTGTTGCTGTTGCGTGCGACGCGGCCGATGCCGCACGCGCTGCGGGCGCAAGCCGGCGCCCGCGCGGCCGCGATGCTGTCGATGGCCCAGCGAATTCCAGGCGCACGAAAGCGTGTTGCCGATCCGGTCGCAGCGCCTTGAGCTACGACCGTTTCGTCGAGCTCGTCGAGCAACTTTGCGAGGCGATCGGCCTGCCCGACTCGGCCGCCGTGGTCGAGCGGCGCGTGGTCGAGGTCGAAGGCTTCACGGTGGTGCTCGACCATGTCGACGCCGACCCCAAAGCCATGTACCTGCAGTTCGATTTCGGCATCGCCACCACCGGGCGCACGCTGCGCATCTTTCGCCTGATGCTCGAATCGAACCTGCTCATCTATGCGCAAGACCAGGCGCAATTGGGCCTCGACCCCGAGAGCGGTGCAGTGCTGCTGATCATGCGCGTGCCCTTTTCGAAAGACCTCGACGGCCAGTGGCTCGCCGAGACCCTGGCCCACTACTCGGAGCATGGGCGCTACTGGCGCACCAACATGCTCGAAGCGTCGGACGACGAGTTCAACGGGTTGGCGCTGGGGAACTTCGCCTGGATCAAGGCCTGACGGCGGAGCGGCAAGGCGGGCAACCCCGCATCGGCCACCGACCGCGCCAACCACCGCACGACTGCGCGGCCGCCTCGACGCTGGAACCGATGTGTTCGATGAAGCTCATCCGCGGCGTCTGCGCTCATCCGCGCTGGGCGGCCGCTGTCTGGTCTGGAGGCTCGCTTCGATCGAGGTCAGCTGGTTCAAGAGGAGGGGCGAGGTGATGCCGAGCCGCGCGACGATGGAGCTCACCAGCTCGCCGTTTTGCGCCGAACGCAAGGCGTCCGCGGTGGTCGAGTCCAACGGCAGCTGCGCCATGTCACCCGGCATGGTCGTACCGGCTTGCGAGGGATGGGTCGGCACGTGGCCGCCGAGTGTCGCCGCGGAACCCGCCAAGCTCGGTAGGTTGCTGGGGTTGCTGTGAAACTGCGCGTCTCTTCTGCGGCGCCCGCGTTCAACCGCCGCGGGCTGCGGCGGATCGGGCTGCAAGCTCGCTTGCAGGGCGGTCAATTCCGCGATGAGTTCGGGCGAGGCGATGCCGAGCTCAACGACGACAGCTTGCGCCAGGCGGCCAAGGCTCACCTGCATCAAGGCCTGCGACCTCGTCGCCCGCGCCTGCAACCGCGCCAATCCCGGGGGAGTGGTGATGCCGTGTTGCCGGGCGACAGTCGCAACGTTCTCACCGGAACTTGCCGCAAAACCGGCCGAGTGCTCGTCGTTGCTGTCGATCTGCTGGTTCTCGAGTTCGCTATGGCCTTCGTGGCTGGTGATACCGAATTCGGCGGCGACCGTCGTAACGTTGCGGCCGGCTCTCGCGTGACCGCCCGCCGACTCGGGTTGGTGGCTGGTGCAGGCAAGCCACTCTAGCGCCCTGACGGCAGCGGGATCCGTGATTCCGTGGAGCGCCGCGATCTCCGGCAGGTGGCCGCCGTTGACCATCGCCCGTTGCGCCTCGCGGTGCCCGACCGTGTCCAGCAGGCGCGACGCCTGGCTGCTGCGGTCTGCGGGACCCAGCTCGCGGACCGCCACGAAGATCTCGCTGCGTGCCGCCCACGCATCGCCATGCGGCAACAGCGGCATGCGGCGCGAGAGCGCCACGAGTGGCTCACTGCGCTGTGACCGCGGCAGCTGCCGGACGGTGGCAGGAGAGCTCGCTTCGGAAGCCCCTGCGTTGCTGGCCGAGGCCGTGCCTGCCGCCCCGAGAACGTTTTGGAGCTCTGCCAGGCTGGTCACAGCCTCGGCTGCGACGATGACTCTTGATTGGGGGACGAGCAAGGCCACGCGGGGGGCCATCGCAGGCAATTCTGCGAGCGACAGCAGGCTTTGCCCCGCGACAAAGCTCCCGATGTGGAGCAACTCGTCACCCGCCAGGTCCTGTAGCCGACGGGGCCGCTCCGCCGCCAAGACCTCCAGTGCGCTTGCGAGCGCATGCGCTAGCACTGGCCCGGTACCCGCAGGGGGCACCAGCGGCGTCGTGGCGCCACTGTTCGCTGGGGCTGGCGATGGCGGTGGCGCGATGTTCGTGAGGTTGTTTTTCAAGGTGAGGTTGCCGTCAATGTTGCCCGCATCCAAGCGAACGCCAAGCTGAGCCCAACGGTGGCGCACCGTCGTGCGGGTGTGTTGCACATCGGCGAAGCTTCAGATGGCTACACGAAGCAGTGGCGGTTTCGCCTACCCGACGCTCGCTTTGCCAGCACAGGTATCGCCTCGCATGCTCGGCACGCCCATGCACGAAGTGGCGTGTGATCTGCCGACGCGTTTCGCACAACCGACAGGAACCACGCGAAGCGGCGCGATACAACCGCCGACCGCTTGTCCGCTCGGTTGCTTCGGCAGCAACGATCTCGGCTCGCGCCCTTATTGCGCGGCCGACTTGACACTCGAGCCGATGTTCTTGATCAGGCTCACGGTCGAATCGTTGAGGTCGTTCTGCAACTTCAGCCGAGCGGTCTCTACCGCGGCCTTCTGCCCGAGCTCGGCAAGCGACCGTTGCATCGCAGTGCTTTGCGCCACCCAATCGTTCGGGGCAGGCGCGATGACCGCCGCTTCACCCACGGGCACCGGTGGCGGTGGCGGTGGCGGCGAGCTCGACGGTCCCGAAACAGGCGCGGTCTGCTCGGCACCATCGCTGCAAGCCTTCCACAGCGATTGCCTCGGTGCCATCGGCGTGTTGCCCATATCGCTCGGCTCCCTGCACTCGGCATCGCGCAGGCGCTGTGCAGTGCGCCGCTGCAACGTCGCGAAGTGATTCACATCCGTCGCCGATCTCGTTCGCACAGAGGGCGTGTTCGTCTCCGGGATGGATGCCGGGCTTGCGGGATCTTCGGCAACGCCCGCTGAGCGCTCGGGCCGCGCCGACCCCACAGGGGCATTCATGGTGCGCCCCCGCCGCCAGCTTCGCGCGCGTGGCTCGCACCACCTGCGTTCACCGCCAGCGCAGCCTGGTACACAACCGCCGCATCCTCGAGTTGGGTGATGAGCCACGGATCGACGATGCCGAGCCGTTGGATCACTGCGTGCACGTCTTCGCCGTTCATCACGGCAGGCGAGGCGGAGCGGTTGAACACCGCTCTCTGCAAATGGTAGAGGCCCGGTTCGGTGGTGATGCCGTGTTGCAGGGCCAGCGTTCCGACGCCGCTGCCGAGCCTCACCGCGAACCCGGCACTGCCTGGGCTTGCGCTCCCGATCTGTATCTGTTCCAGCACGAGGATGGCACTGGGGTGGGTGATGCCGAATGCCTCAGCGATCTCCACGACGCGCCGGCTCGCATGCGCCGCCGTCCCGGCCGAGTCGCGGTGGTCACTGAGAACCGCAACCTGTTGCAAATAAAGGAGGCCTCCTGGAGTGGCGATGCCATGTCGCAGGGCCAGCGCTCCGACGTGGCCGCCGGCCCTCGCCGCGAACCCGGCGCTGGCCGGGTTCGTGCTGTCGATATGTTGCCGTTCCAGCTGGAGGGTCACCTCGGGGTAGGTGATGCCGAATGCGGTAGCGATCTCCACAACGTTCCCGCCCGCCCGCGCCGCAGACCCGGCCGAATTGGGGTGCTCACTGCGCACCGCAGCCTGTTGCAAATAGAGAAGGCCGGCGGGCGTGGTGATGCCATGTTGTTGGGCTGCCGCAACGACGTGGACGCCAGCCCTTACCGCGAACCCGGCACTGGCCGGGTTCGTGCTGTCGACCTGTGCCCGCTCCAGCAAATAGGTGGCGCCGGG
>JANMWQ010000011.1:0-4527 GCA_031394085.1 Rhizobacter sp.
CGGCGAGGCGCACGTGTGGCAGCGCGACGGCGCCGACCGTGCGCAGGGCCTGGGCGACACCACGCTGACGCTCAAGCGCGCCTGGGCCGTCGACGACGACTCGGCTTTCGGCATGGAACTCGGCGTGAAGCTGGCGACTGCCAACGACACGATCGGCAGCGGCAAGACCGATTGGTCGGTCAACACGATCTACAGCCGCGACTTCGGGCCGGTGCACATCGACGCGAACCTGAATGCGCTGCGGTTCGGGGCGGTCGATGCGGGCACGTCACGAACCCAGCTCGGCGCATCGGCCTCGGTCTCGACCGCGCTCTCGCCACACTGGGGCATCACCGGCGAGCTCTCGGGCACGCGCCGCTCGGGCGCCGAGCGCGGCGCGCAGGTGCTGACCGCGCTCACCTACAGCCCGAACAGGCTGCTGACCTTCGACATAGGCATGTCGCGCGCGGTGCGGCCGACGCCGGCCACCACCTCGCTGTTCGCGGGCGTGGTCTTTCCACTCGCGAAGCTCTGGTAGCCCTCGGCCCAGCGCCGGGCCGCCCCAAGCGGGCCGAGCTCCCCTCGGGGGGCGGGCGCCGAAGGCGACCTTGGGTTCGTCACTTACTGCATAAACCAGCCGTGGCTGACGACGAGCGACTGGCCGGTCAGCGCGTTCGACGCGAAGCCCGCGAACAGCAGCGCCACGTCGGCCACGTCTTGCACGGTCGTGAATTCGCCGTCGACGGTTTCTTTCAGCATCACCTTCTTGATCACGTCGCTTTCGCTGATGCCGAGCGCTTTCGCCTGCTCGGGAATCTGCTTCTCGACCAGCGGCGTTCGCACGAACCCGGGGCAGATCACGTTGGCGCGGATGCTGTGCTTGCCGCCTTCCTTGGCCACCGTCTTGCACAACCCGATCAGGCCGTGCTTGGCCGTCACGTAGGCCGACTTGAGCACCGAGGCTTCTTTCGAGTGCACCGAACCCATGTAGATGATCGAGCCGCCATTGCCCGACTTTTTCATGTGCGGCACGACCGCCTTGGTGGTGAGGAACGCGCCGTCGAGGTGAATCGCGAGCATCTTCTTCCAGTCGGCGAACGGAAACGCTTCGACCGGGTGAACGATCTGGATCCCCGCGTTGCTGACCAGCACGTCGATCGTGCCCCAGGCCGCCACCACTTCGGCCACCGCCGCGTTGACCTGTTCTTCGCTCGTCACATCCATCGCGACGGCAAACGCGGTGCCGCCGGCCTTCGTGATCTCGTCGGCCGCCGCCTGCGCCGCCGCCTTGTTCAGGTCGGCGATCGCGACCTTGCCGCCTTCGCGTGCATAGGTGAGGGCGATTGCCTTGCCGATGCCGCTGGCGGCGCCGGTGACGATGCAGACTTTGTCCTTGAGCTTCATGAGCGATGTTCCTTGAGCCGTTGCGTGGTGGTGATGGTCGATGACGAGGGGTGGTCGGCGTTCAGGTCGAACACATGCACGCCGCTCGCACTGCGCTCGCGCTCGAGCCAGCGCGGATCGTGCAGCGTGTGCGCCATGTCGGCTCGGCCGGCGTCCCAGTGCTCCTGCATCGACAGGCGCGAGAACTCGTAGTCCTTCGACTGGCTCTCGTAGTGCTTGCTTCGATAGATCAGGTGCACCACGTCGACCGCGCTTTCGCAGCGCACGCGCGAAAGCGCACGCAGGTCGGGGTCGTTTCGCCACTCGGGCGGCAGTTTCGCGATCAGGCGTTGCGCGGCCTGCGCGATCACCTGCCGATCGAGCTCGTTGGTGGTGTTCATGCGGGTGCGGCTCGAAAAGCGGATGTCTTTCTCGCGCTCGGTCACCTCGGGCAACGTGACCGGCAGCGCGCCTGTCGCGGCGAAGAGGTCGACCTGGAACACGGCGCGGTGGCGCTTGCCCGGTTGGTCGAGCACGTACTGGAGCGGCGTGTTCGAGACGAGGCCACCATCCCAGTAGTGCTCGCCGTCGATCTCGACTGGCGCAAAGCCCGGTGGCAGCGCGCCGCTGGCCATGATGTGGCGCGCGTCGATCGCGTGCCGGGTCGAATCGAAATACTCGAAGTTGCCGGTTCGCACGTTGACGGCACCGACCGAGAGGCGCACCGAACCGGAATTGATGCGGTCGAAGTCGACGAGCCGGTCGAGCGTTTCGCGCAGCGGCGTGGTGTCGTAGTAGCTGATCGCCGCCAGCGAGCCGCGCGGTTGAAATGGCGCGGGCGGGAAGCGCGGCTTGAAAAACCCCGGCACGCCGAGCAGCATGACCTGCGTCGCGCTTGCCTCGTTCACGCCATGGCGGGCGTTCAGGTGCGAGCCCAAAAACGGGGCCGGTAGCGCGGAGCTGACCAGATCCCAGAACTCACGCAGCTTGCCCACCCGCGCACTCGCCGCGTTGCCTGCGATGAGCGCCGCGTTGATCGCACCGATCGAGATGCCCGCGACCCAAGTCGGCTCGCGATAGACCTTGCTGAGCGACTCGAATACGCCGGCCTGGTAGGCGCCGAGTGCACCCCCGCCTTGCAGTACGAGGATGCAGTCTTCCGAATTGGCAGTGGGCGCTGCGCGCGCCGCACGCGGGTGTGGGGCCAGTGTCGAGCGCGATGTCATGGGTTGAGTACGGTGCGATCACCGCCGATGAGGCGATGCATCGCCGAGCATAGCGCGGCGAAGGTCAGATTCTTCCCATCACCAGCAGCACGATCACGATGATCAGCACCAGGCCGAGGCCGCCACTCGGGCCGTACCCCCACGACCTGCTGTGGCCCCAGCTCGGCAGAGCGCCGATGAGCAAGAGGATCAGGACGATCAGAAGAATGGTGCCGAGGGTCATGGTGATCTCCGTGGTTGTTGGTGCCGAAACGTTACGTGGGCAGCCACGCGGCGGGAACGTGCCGAAGGCGCGCGCGGCTGTGAGTGACCGTCGCGTTGCGCTGTGGCGGCTGTCCTACAGCAGCGCTGTGCTTGACACACGCACACACAGGTCCGAGAATCATTGACGACTGAACTATTCACGACTTCATGAAAAACACGGCATGAACATTGTCTGCATCGGCGGAGGCCCGTCGGGCCTGTACTTCGCGCTGCTGATGAAACAGCAGGACCCGTCGCACGAGGTCACGGTGGTCGAGCGCAACCGGCCCTACGACACCTTCGGCTGGGGCGTCGTCTTCTCCGACCAGACGCTGGGCAACCTGCAGGCGGCCGACCCGGTCAGCGCCGGTCTGATCCTCGACGCGTTCAACCACTGGGACGACATCGAGGTCAACATCCGCGGCCACAAGGTGCGTTCGGGCGGGCACGGCTTCTGCGGCATCGGCCGCAAGCGCCTGCTCAACATCCTGCAGGCGCGCTGCGAGCAGGTCGGCGTGGCGCTGGTGTTCGAGACCGATGTGCAGGACGACGACGCTTACCCCGATGCCGACCTCATCATCGCGTGCGACGGCCTGAACAGCCGCATCCGCGCGAAGCATGCCGACACCTACCAACCCGACATCGATTCGCGCCTGTGCCGCTTCGTCTGGCTCGGCACGAAGAAGCTGTTCGAGGCCTTCACATTCGCGTTCGAAGAGACCGAGCACGGCTGGTTCCAGGCCCACGCCTACCGTTTCGACGACACCACCTCCACCTTCATCATCGAGACGCCCGAGCACGTGTGGCGCAAAGCCGGGCTCGACACGATGGAAAAGGAAGACGCGATCGCGTTCTGCGAAACGCTGTTCGCCAAGCACCTCGACGGCCACGCGCTGATCTCGAACGCGGCCCACCTGCGCGGCTCGTCTCAGTGGATCACCTTCCCGCGCGTCGTCTGCGAACGCTGGGTGCACCACAACGGCAGGGCGCCGGTCGTGCTGATGGGTGATGCGGCGCACACCGCGCATTTCTCGATCGGCTCCGGTACCAAGCTCGCGCTCGAAGACGCGATCGAACTCGCGCGGCAGATCGCTGCGCACCCGGCCCTTCGACAGGCTCAGGGTGATCGGGTCGACCTGAACGCCGCGCTGCAGCACTATCAAGGGCTGCGCAGCATCGAGGTGCTGCGCATCCAGAACGCGGCGCGCAATTCGACCGAGTGGTTCGAGAACGTCGATCGCTACGTGAACCTGCCGCCCGAGCAGTTCGCCTACTCGCTGCTGACGCGCAGCCAGCGCATCAGCCACGAGAACCTGCGGTTGCGTGACAAGGACTACGTCGAGGGCTACGAGGACTGGATCGCGCAGCACGCGGGCGCGCCGCGCGGTGCAGGCCGCGGGCCGATACCGCCGATGTTCACGCCGTTCATCGCGCGCGGCGTGACGCTGAAGAACCGCATCGTCGTCTCGCCGATGGCGCAGTACTCGTGCGTCGACGGCGTGCCGGCCGACTACCACCTCGTGCACCTCGGCGCGCGTGCGATGGGCGGCGCGGGCCTGGTGTTCGCCGAGATGACGTGCCCATCGGCCGACGCGCGCATCACGCCGGGTTGCCCCGGGCTGTGGAACGCAGCGCAGCGCGACGGCTGGAAGCGCGTCGTCGATTTCGTGCACGCCAACACTGACGCGAAGATCGC
>JANMWQ010000020.1:0-4965 GCA_031394085.1 Rhizobacter sp.
TTTACCGACAACCACGGTCACGCCGATTGGCGCGGCGCGCGTGCGAATGACTTCGAGGGTCTGCGGCAGCACGTCGTCGGCGACGAAGAAGGTCGTGGACTTGCTCTTGCCGACGCGCATCGCCAAGGTCATCGCCTCCGCTGCCGCGGTGGCTTCATCGAGCATCGACGAGCCTGCGATCGCCATCCCGCTCAGCTCGCAGACCATGGTCTGGAAGTTGACCAGCGCCTCCAGCCGGCCCTGCGAGAACTCGGCCTGGTACGGCGTGTAGGCCGTGTACCAGGCCGGGTTCTCGAGCACGTTGCGCAGGATCACGCCCGGCGTGTGCGTGCCGTGGTAGCCCTGACCGATGAAGCTCTTGAGCAGCCGGTTCTTGCCCGCGATCGCCTTCAACTCGGCCAGCGCCTGCGCTTCGGTCAGCGGTTCGGGCAGCGCCATCGGCGCACGGCGCACGATGCCGCGCGGCACGATGGCCTCGATCAGTGCGCGGCGAGAAGCGGCGCCGATCACCGAGAGCATGTGGCGCTCGTCGTCGGCTTCGATGCCGATGTGGCGGGCAACGAACTCCGAGGCGTTCTCGAGTTCGTGCAGGGACTTGGTGGCAGACATCAACATCGCAGGGCCTTCTTCGGTTCGGTTCGGTTTGTTTCGATCGAGGATCAGCTGTTCTTCACGAGCAGGTCGTAGGCCGGGGCGTCCATCAACTGCTCGAACTCGGTCATGTCGTTGACATGCACCTTGAAGAACCAGCCGTTGCCCAGCGGGTCGGTGTTGGCGAGCGACGGGTCGGCGCGCAGCGCCTCGTTGACTTCGACGACCTCGCCACTGACCGGCATGTACAGATCGGCCGCGGCCTTGACCGACTCGACCACGCCGGCGACATCGCCCTTCTTGAAGGTGCTGCCGACGGCCGGCAGGTCGACGAAAACCACGTCGCCGAGCGCGTCCTGCGCATGCAGCGTGATGCCGCAGGTGGCGGCCTCGTGGTCTTCGATGTTGATCCACTCGTGGTCGTTGGTGTACATGGTGGTCATGTGGAGCTCCTCGGATGTGAAAGGCCGGACGTTCTGGCCGGCAAGGTGGGGAAAGCGGTGGAAACGATGCGCTCGCGCAAGTTCATGAAGGGCGTCTCGACCAGCCGGTACAGCAGCCAGCCCCCGACAAGGCAGACAAGAATGCTGGCGGCGGCGGCCGCTGCCGAATCGCCCTCGACGCCGCGCGTGTCGAGGGCGCGCTGGACGATCACGGCCAGCGGCTTGTGCGACAGATAGATCGCATACGACCACGCTGCGAGCCACGCCGCACCCGGCACGCGCACACGGTGCAGCAGCGCGCCGGGGCTGAGCGCCGCGAGCGTCGCCAGCCCGAACGCGCACGCAACCAGCGAGTAGCCGAATGCGGTCATCGCGTAGCCGTAGCCGTAGCCGTCGATCCGGTAGAACTTCAGCAGCAGCACGAACACGAGCGCGACGCTTGCGAGACCGATCACTTCGGTGAAGCGGCCCCACTGCAGCAGACGCGCCCAGCGCGACGGATGGAAGTTCTTCAGCATCGCCAGCGCCACGCCGGGAAGGAACTCGTCGAACCGACACCACGAAGCGTAGTAGATGTGCGGGTGGTAGCCGCCGATCGCGCCGTCGGCCTCGCGCCCGAAGCGCAGCCACAGCGCACTGCGGATCGCGACGCCTGCAAGCATCAGTGCGGCAAGCAGCCACCAGCCCGCGCGAATCGACCGCACGTGGCGCGCGCCGACCAGCGCGACGGCCGGCAGCAGCAGGTAGAACTGCTCCTCGATGCACAGCGACCAGGCGTGCGAGAACGCGGTGCCCGGCTGCAGCAGGATGTTTTGCGTGAAGGTCAGGAAGGTCCACAGCGGCGGCGGCGGGTTGCCGCCCATCACCGCCGGGAACAGGAAGTACAGCGCCAGCACCACATAGAAGTTCGGCAGCGTCCGCAGGAAGCGCCGCGCATAGAACGCCTTCAACGACAGGTCGCGGCCCTGCGCCATGCCGCCGAATATCTGGTTGGCGATGAGGTAACCGCTCAGCACGAAGAACAGATCGACGCCGACCCAACCGATCTCGCTGATCCAACCGAAGGTCGGCGCACCGCTCACGAACACCATGTAGTGGTAAGCGAACACCAGCACGATGGCAATCGAGCGCAGCGTGTCGAGCCCGTCGACGCGCCGTTCGGTCGGAGCGGTGAGAGCCATCACCCGCGAAAGTACCGGTGCGGTGCGAACGGCATCGGGCTCACGCGCATCGGCTGGCGCTTGCCCCTGACCTCGGCGTAGACCTCGTGGTGCGGCAGCGCGTGGTTCGCGGCGAGGTACGCCATCGCGATCGGCTCGTTGACGGTCGGCGCCAGCGTGCCGCTGGTGACGTGCCCGAGCTTGCGGCCGTGCGCGTCGACGATCACGGCGCCTTCGCGCACCGGCACGCGCTCGAGGCCGACGAGGCCGACGCGCTTCGTGCTGGCGCCGGCGGCGAGTTGCGCGTCGATCACCGCCGCGCCCGGGTAGCCGCATGTCGCGCGCCGCCGGCGCGGCGCACTTTCTGGATCGCCCACGTGAGGCCCGCCTCGACTGGCGTCGTCGTCTCGTCGATGTCGTGGCCGTACAGGCACAGGCCGGCTTCGAGGCGCAGCGTGTCGCGCGCGCCGAGCCCGGCGGGTTTGACCTCGGGCAGGTCGAGCAGTGCGCGGGCCAATGCATCGGCCTGCTCGGCGGGCACCGAGATCTCGAAGCCGTCTTCGCCGGTGTAGCCCGAGCGGGTGACGAAGCACTCGGCGCCGACGAGTATGAAGCTGCGGCCGGTCATGAAGGTGAGGGTGGCGATCTCGGCGTTCAGCCGCGTCAGCGCCCGTGCCGCCTTCGGACCTTGGAGTGCGAGCAGCGCGCGGTCGGGCAGTGGCTGCACGGTGCAGCGGTGACCGATGTGGGTGACGAGGTGCCGGATGTCAGCGGCCTTGCAGGCGGCGTTGACGATCAGGAACAAATCGTTCGCGCGGCGCGTGATCATCAGATCGTCGAGGATGCCGCCAGCGCTGTTCGTGAAGAACGCGTAACGCTGTTTGCCGACCGCGAGGTCTGCCACGTCCATCGGCACAAGCGACTCGAGCGCCTTCGCGGCGTCGTCGCCGACCAGGCGCAGCTGGCCCATGTGCGAGACATCGAACAACGCTGCCGAATCGCGGCAATGGCGGTGCTCGGCGATGATGCCGGCGGGGTACGACACCGGCATGTCGTAGCCGGCGAATGGCACCATCTTGGCGCCGAGTTCGAGGTGCAGCGCGTGCAGCGCGGTCGTGGCGAGGGCGGTTGACATGACAGATCTCCGAGGGCAATTCTTCTGTACCGGCGCGACATGATCGCACCGGCTTGCCCTCGCTGTCCGCTTTACCTGAGAGATTGGCGGCAGCTCTTTCGAGTGCACCGCTTGCCCCTTCGGTGGACCCGCTCGGGGCGGGCCTCTCTCCAGTGAGGAACGCTTCGGATGAAGCGTTTGCCAGTCCTTTTGCCTGAGCGTTCGAGCGGCGATGTTTCCAATCGTGCCCTGCGCCTTCGGCGGCAACTTGCGTTGCTCTCTCCTGACGGCGCGAAGTGTAGCAGTGCCCCGGATAATCGCAGCCGATGAGAACCCCGAAGATCCGACAGACCGATGAGTGGCTCGCTGTCGAGTCGCTCGACCTCGAAGCGCAGGGCGTGGCCCACAACCTCGAAGGCAAGGTCGTGTTCATCGAAGACGCACTGCCTGGCGAGGAGGTGCAGGTCAACGTGAACCGCCGCAAGAACAACTGGGAGCAGGCGACGATGACGGCGATGCGCCGCGAGAGCTCGCAGCGTGTGGTGCCGCGCTGCCCGCACTTCGGCACCTGTGGCGGTTGCAAGATGCAGCACTTGCACATCGGCGCGCAGGTCGCGACCAAGCAGCGCGCGCTCGAAGACGCGCTCTGGCATGTCGGCAAGGTCAAGGCCGAGCAGATGCTGCGGCCGATCGAGGGGCCGGCGTGGGGGTATCGCTACCGGGGTCGGCTGTCGGTGCGTTTCGTCGCCAAGAAGGGCAAGGTGCTGGTGGGTTTTCACGAGCGCAGGTCGAGCTTCGTGGCCGACATGGACAGCTGCGAGGTGCTGCCCCGGCATGTCAGCGACCTGCTCGTGCCGCTGCGCGAGTTGATCGCCGGGATGGACCAACGCGACCGGCTGCCGCAGATCGAGCTCGCGGTCGGCGACACCGTGACGGCGCTGGTGCTGCGCCACATGGAGCCGCTGACCGCCGCCGACCTCGTGCGCTTGCGCGAGTTCGGCGCGAAACGCGGCGTGCAGTGGTGGTTGCAGTCGAAGGGGCCGGACACAGTGCAACGGCTCGATGAAGGCGCGCCGGAGCTGTCTTATGCGTTGCCCGAGTTCGGCATCACGATGCCCTTCAAGCCCACCGACTTCACGCAGGTCAACCCGCACATCAACCGCGTGCTGGTGACACGCGCACTGCGCCTGCTCGACGTGCGGGCCCACGAGCGTGTGATCGACTGGTTCTGCGGCCTCGGCAACTTCACGTTGCCGATCGCGCGCACGGCACGAGAGGCGCTCGGCATCGAGGGCAGCGAGGCGCTGGTACAGCGCGCGCGCGAGAACGCGGTGATCAACGGGCTCGGCGGCAAGACGAGCTTCGTCGCGCGCAACCTGTTCGAGCTGACGCCAGGCGAGCTGGCGGGCCACGGCCACGCTGACAAATGGTTGGTCGACCCGCCGCGCGAAGGCGCGTTCGCACTTTCGACGGCGCTGGCCGAGCTGTATGCCGACCCATTGATGGTGCCGGACTACGTGGCGCCCAAGCGCATCGTCTACGTCAGTTGCAACCCGGCGACGCTGGCGCGTGACGCCGGCTTGCTGGTGCACCAGGCCGGCTACCGTTGCACGATGGCCGGCGCGGTGAACATGTTCCCGCACACGGCGCACGTCGA
>JANMWQ010000032.1:0-17480 GCA_031394085.1 Rhizobacter sp.
GCTTCGCGGTGGGTCAAGGCCAACCTGAGTGGCGCCGACCTGAGCGGCGCGCGCGCCACCGCTAACTTCGACGGCGCCGATCTGCGGGGTGCATGGCTGGACGGCACGAACCTCACCGGTGCCGGGCTGCAACGCGCCGACCTGCGCCGGGCGCGCATGGTCGAAGCGCAGATGTCCAAGGCCGACCTGCAAGGTGCCGACCTGCGCGAGGCGACACTGACGGGTGCCAACCTGAATGGCGCTTCCCTGCCGGGTGCGAATCTCGATCGCAGTGTGCTGCGCGGTGCGAGCTTGCTGCGCGCCGACCTTCAGGGCGCGCTGGCCCGCAACGCTTCTTTCAGCGGTGCCAACTTGAACCACACCGACTTTCGTGCTGCCGATCTGAGCGGCAGCGACCTGTCGAAATCGAGGCTGATCGGCACCGATCTGACCGGGGCGAACCTGACCAACGCATCGGTCGTTGGCGCAGTCGTGTCCGACATCACGTTGACCGGCAGCCAGCAAACCGGGGTCGACTGGTCGCGGGCGGCGCCGTCGCCTGCACCCGAGGGGTCTTCCCGCACGTTGCTCGACCTCCGGCGAGCACCGCGTCGCGTCGAAAAACCGATCCCGGCTCGCCCGGCCAATCTGACCCGGGCGAAGCTCGGCGGCGCCGACCTGTCGTTGGCCACGCTGGCCCGCGCCAACCTGACCGACGCAGAGGTCGCCGGGGCCGATCTGCGCAACACCCGGCTGGAGGGCGCCGACCTGACGCGTGTCGATTTGGGCGGGGCGACGCGGTGATCGTCAACGACTTGCCCGAAGCTCGGCGAGCCGTGCCGCTGACACCTGCGCAGCTCGCGTCGCGCGCCCGCGCGAGCCTGAAGGCACTCGGCTATGCGAAGCCCGCCGTGCGGCTGCGTGCGCTGCGCCGACATTTGGCGGCCGCTGCGTTGCGCCCGGCCGAGACCTTGACGGCGCTGATGCAAAGCCACCGCGTCGTCGGCCTCGGCGAGATGCACGATTTCGCCGGCCGACACTTGTCGGCCGAGCTGGTGACCGCGGCGGCGGCGGGTGGTGCGCAGTGGCTCTTCATCGAGGTCTACAGCAGCAGCCAGTTCGAGATCGATGCCTTCGTCGCCAGCGGTTGCCATTCCGATCTGCCGGCGTCGGCGGGGGGCGGAAGCGAACAGCCGATGCGATTTCAGCAGCCCTACGTCGAGATGCTGCAAGCGGCCCGCGCCGCCGGTTTGCGCATCGTCGCCGTCGATGTCGACGATGCCGACTACGACCAGCGCAACCGCGCGATGGCGTGCGCCATCGCGCGCTGCCTGAGCGAACCCGGCAGCCGGGGCGTGGCGGTCATGGGTCAACTGCACCTGATCCCGCGTTCGATCTTCGGCTTCGCGGATTCGCTGGCAACTTTGCTGCGTTGCCGCTTCGGCGCCGACGAGGTGGTCACCGTGGGTCGGGCCGTTCCCGACCAGGCCCCCGAGTTCAGCGTCTGGTCGGACGTGGCCGCGGTGCGCGAACCCGGTCTGTTGCCGGTGCGTGGTTCACCGTTCGCCGACCTGGCCGCCACGCACGGGCAAGAAACCCTGGTCGGGTCCGACTTCGACTACCTCTTGTTCTACGCCGGTGACGCCGTGCTGCCGTGAGTCAGACGCGGGCATCGAGTGCCCGGCTCGACGACAGGTGATGCGCAGGCTGCGGCCGGTAACGCGGCGCGGCAGCACACGGTTCGTCTTCGAACGTCGACTCGGCCTCGAAGCGATCATGGAGCATCGCCTCACGCCCTGCCACCCAGGCGTTGTACTCGGGCGCAGCGCTGCGCGCGAACGCGGCGCTCGCCAGGGCCCTGAACCGAAAGAGCGCCGCAAAACTCGCGCGGCCGGCCCGGCTCAACGAATGCAGGCCGAGCCGGGTCGGGTGATGTTCGATCTCGCGCGCGTACTGCAAGTAGGCGGCGTGGATGCGTTCCTCCGTGCCCGGGCTGCGGTGGCATTCGCTGCCGCACCGCACGCGAGCCCGGTACGCCACCTCGGCAACGACGCGCACGGCACCGAGCCGGGCGACGATCTCACCGTCGTGCAACACGTCTTCGGCAAAGCCGGTCCGATAGCCGCACTCGAGGCTGCGGTGGATCAACGGGTGCATCGAGCCGAGCGATCGCGCGAAGTCGTCGAGCGTGATCCGGTCGCTGGGCAGCGGCGGCACCCGCAGCGTGTGGTGCGCCTGCCAGTCGACATAGTGGAGCGGCGCCACCGCAGCTCCGTCGACGAGCGCGATCTGCATCAGCCGCTCGACGTAGTCGAAGGGGATCAGGTCGTCGGCGTCGAGCATGGTGAAGAAGTCGCCGGTCGAGGCGTCGATCGCGCGATTGCGCGCGGCGCCTGCGCCCGAGCGCTCGAAAGTCCCCTCCTCGAGGATGCGCAACCGCGGGCTCTCGAAGCGCGCGCGCAGGTGCCGGTAGGCATCGCCGTCGTCGGGCGCGACGATGACCTCGATCTGCGGATAGGTCTGTGCGAGCGCACAAGCGACCGCCTGGTGCGCGAACGCGCCGGCCCGGTAGGCGGGAATGAGCAGCGTGACGCGGGGCGGCGTTTGCCTGACTGTCGAAAGTCGCGCCGACCTCGTGACGGGCTCGACCGATGGGCAGACGGCGGCCGCAGGGAACTTGGGATCGACGCGTCGCATGGGTGCTCCCGAACGGCCGGCGGCCGTTGCCAGGCGTGGATGGTCGAGCCTTGGTCTTTGCGCGCGCTCTGCTCGGCTTTGCGCGCAATGCCTTGTCGGCTCACCTGACAGACCGCCGCTGCAGCAGCGGCAAAAACTGTTGCCAGGTCGCCTCTTCGGTGGCTTGATCGGTTTTCGGTGACCCCTGGCCTCTGACTGCCGGTGCCCGTGTTCCGTGAGGTCGCCTAACGCGCCACGGCGAGGCTGGGTTTCGAGGGTGGTGAGTTCATTGCAGTGCCTCTTTCGTCGATTCGTCACTTCGTGCTTGCACCGCTGGCGCGCAGCCCGGCTTGCATGTCGATGTCGGCAACGTGCGTCTTCGACCCCTGCCAAGAGCCGATGAGAGGCTCTGATGGCTGCTCTCGAGCAGGGGCAGGTGCGGAAGAATGGCGTCTTGCCGCGTCACCCGAAATTGGCAGACCACATCAAGTCGAGCCAGTCGACATTGCTGTGCCGGAGCCACTGCAAGAGGCCCAGCGGCGTGGACATGATCTCGACACGTCGGGCTCGCGGAAGGGCATCGAATTCGGGCAGGTGGGTGTCTGTCGGGAGGTTCACATCCCAGTTGAACGTTTCCCACATCTCGATGACGAAACGCAGCAAGGCTGGCGCGTTGCGCGGAACGTCATAGCCCTCTGGAACGCCATGGATGCGCACGATGTCGCGCATTGTCGCCAACCCGGTTTCGAGCGTGCCCCTTGCTGCTGCGGGCGTCAAAATGCCCTCGTCGATGTAGCTCCTCAGGTGCTGGTCCGACATCCACAAACCCTCGACCGCTGCCCCGATCTCGCCGGACCGCTCACCGACCGAGCCCGGCGCCGCATTGCGCAGTCGGGTGGCGACCTCGCTCAGGTCGGTGAAGCGAGCGAGGTCACCGGGTTGTGAAGCCGACCGGCGGGCATCGACCGAGCGGGTGAACGAGGTGAGGTCGGTTTCGAGTCGTGCCAGCCTTTGTGCCGGCGTGCTGGTCCGCTCGGCCATGATTCGCCTGAGCGGCCGGGTGCTGACGCTGCCTCGCGACTCGGGCGTCTCGATGCCTTGGCGCACCACGTCGGTGGGGCTCGTGTAGATGCGGGGGTTGTCGGCCATCACAGCGTCGGAGGAACCGTAGGAAACGACGAGCGCGCCGTGATCCGCGCGCTTGATGCCGAGCGCGTCCGTCACTGCCGCCAAGAGTCCGTCGGGCTGCGGCACGGCGGAGCCGTCGCGCTGGTCGATGATCGTGGTGCCGCCCCGCTCGGAGCCGTGGCGGTAGATGTCCAGGCGCCTGCTGCCGTCCGCCGAGCGGATCTGCATCGGCAGGTCATGGTGGGGGTCGTACAGAGCCTTGTCGAGCTTGGTGCTGAGCTCGTAGATACCGTCGTAACGAACCTCGTAGAAGCGGTCTGCCACAACCTCGGACGAGCGCTCGGGATAGCTCGCCGGCGCAATGAACTTCGCGGTCCGCACGGCCTTGTCGACGTTCGCGATGCTGAGTTCGGCGCCGCGCCGCGCTACGCCGGCGACCACGTCTTTCAGCGGCGGCCCGCCGATCAGTTGCATGTCCCAACCTTTGCGCTGCTCCGGGCTCAGCGCTGCGATGAACGACTGCGTGGCGCGGCCCGCCGGCGACGCTGCATCCGCAGTCGCACGCGTCTGGTACTCGGTTAGGTAGCGGCGTGCGACGTCGAGCTTGAGCTGCGCGAAGCTCTCGGCCGACATGCGCGCCGGCACCGACGACTCGAGCTGCGAGAGCGTGACCTCGCCCACTCGCGCGGAGGCGATCCGCGCTTCGTCGAACGTGGGTTCGAGCGCCCTGATCGAGTCGATCGTCGTGTCGTACTCGGCGGTCTTCTGTGCCAGCGCGCGCTGCTGTGCTGCCTGCGCGCGCAAAGGCGCCATCGCGCCGGTCAGCGCGTCTTGCGCGGCACGTGCGCGCTCGAACGCTTGCGGCTCGCGACCGATGCGCGCGGTCCAGTGGTCGGCGAGCACCTTCAATGCCGCGGTGGCTCGCGGCATCGAGGCCGGGGGCAAATCGACCTCTCGCGCCAGTGCGAGGTGTGCCGTGTTCAAGCTCGCGACGGTTCTGCGGCTCAGTTGGCTACCGGGTGCGAGCGCCGTGCCGGACAGCACGGGCAGGGCTTGCGCCCATTCGGCTCGCGCGCGGGCAAGCCGCGGCGACACCGGCGCGGGAGTCGGCTGCTGGCCACTCGGCGCGCGGCCCTGCTGCACCGTTGCACCCGGTTGGATTTGCGCTCGCGTGCTGGCGAGCTGCCGGATTTCCTGAACCGAGAGCGCCGCCGGCTGGTTCGGCGACTCGAGCCGCCTGCCGAGCGCTTCCATTTGAGCCGCGCGCAACATTTGTGCGCCGTCGGCCGCGCCGCCGCGCTCGGCGTTGGCCAGCACACCCGCGGCCCAGCGGTCGGCGTCGGCCACCTGCAGCCGTTCACCGAGCCGCAGAATTTGGGCCGTGAGACCCTGGTTGGCCGAACGCAACCACCAGCCGCGGCTGCAAACGGCGGTGGCGGCTGGTCTTTGCGTGAGGTTGGGTAGGAGCATGTCGCGCCCGAATGAGGGTCAGGATCAGCCCTGAGTGACGCCGACCGTAGACATTCAGGCTTTGTCCGGCATTTGCTCGGAATTACGCGCTCGGCGCCTGTGCTTTGTCGGTGACTGACCCCGTCGCCCTCCGACTTGAGTGGGGCTCTTTGCTGGCGCTTTGCTGCTTCCGCAAAACCGCTGGAATACCCGCATGCACCCAACGCAGACACTTACAGGTCGCGCCTCGAAAATGGTGTCGTGGTCGGCAGGCGACCGGTTGGATGTTCCTTCCGGTCGACACTGCGGGCTGTGAGGCAAACACCATGGCGTACCCGTCAAGTTCAGAGTTTGCGACCGGCTCGAAAGCCGGCGAAGGCATCGTCGAGATTCGCCTGTTCGGCGAATTCGCGTTCAACTACTGCGCCAGCCCCGTGGCCGCCACCGCGTGGCACAGGTCGCACGCGAAACGACTCGTGCAAATGCTGTGCAGTGCGCCCAGACTGGTCGAGTCGCGCTCGCGCGTTCTCGCGGCGTTGTGGCCGGGCTTCGACGAAGACCGCGCGCGAAACCGCCTGCACCACACCATTCACTACCTTCGCAAGGCGTGTGACGAGATACCGCTGCCGCAGCGTCCGCGCATCGTCGTCAGCAGCGACCGGGTCGAGTTCATCGCTGCCCCGGGCACCTTGATCGACGTGCAGACATTCGTGCAGGAGGTCGAAGCCGACTGCGTCGACCCTGCCGAACGGCTCGCTCTGCTGACGCAGGCCCTGGTGCGCTACCGTGGCGAGATGGCGCCGGGCTGGGACGATTGCGCTGAGATCGACGCCCGCCGGACCTGGCTCGCGAAGCTGCGCGAGTCTGCACTGCGCGAGGCGGTCGACACGGCCATCGAAATCGTCCGGCCCACGGTGGCGCTTCACCATGCCCACCAGCTCGCTCTGCTGCTCGAGAACGATGGCGACGCCCACTGTCAGTACGCCTTGCTGCTGGCCGACAACGGACGCGCCGACGCCGCGTTGCTGTACTGCCAGGGCGTGCGCGATTCGCTCGAGGTCGACGATGCGCACGCGCTGGTTTTGCTCGACCACACCGTGCACTCGATTCAGCAGCAGTCGAACCGCAGCGTGGCCGTCGATCGACACGCCCCGGACGCCAGGCACCAAGAAGTCTTGGGCGTCGTTTCGCGCCAATGCGTCGCCGCGCCGACGCGGCGCCTGATCGGCTACGAACTGCTGGCACAGGTCTGCGCCCGCTGCATCGAAGACCCGTTCGGCTCGATCGTCTCGTTGATCGGGCCACCCGGGTGTGGCAAATCCCTGCTCGCGTCGACCGTCGCGCACGGGGCCCAATCCTCCTTGCGACACGGTGCGCTGTGGATCGACTGCACCGACATCACCGGCCCGCAAGCGCTGCTCGACGCCATCTCCTGCGGTCTCGAGCCCTTGTGTGGCTCGGTTGCGGCAGACGAGCCCGCGCTGCGACACATGCTGCAGAACAAGGAGATGCTGATCGTCCTCGATGGCCTTCGGCTGTGCCCGCCTGTGGTCCGGCATGTCAATGCGCTGGCGCTCGCCGGGCGCGACACGCGTTGGCTCGTGACAGCGTGGTCGGCGCTGCGCGTGACCGGCGAGCGCGTTCTGCACGTCCAGCCCTCGCACCTGATGCAAGTGTCGGACGACGACACGCCCTCCGCGGCGGCACGAATCATCAGTGCGCTCACCGTGCCGGCGTGGCAACTCGAAGACGCGCGTTCGGCTCGCCTGATCGAGCGCATTGCCGGGCTCCTCGACGGCTTGCCGCAGTTGCTCGAGATCGCAGCGCAAAACCTCCAGTCGATGTCGCCGAGCGAACTGTTGGCGCGCCTGCAACGCGACCCGTGCTTCCTGATGCGTTCCAGCCTGGATGAAAAAGACTCGCTCGGCGCCAGGCTGGCGGCTTCTGTCGATGCCTGGCTCGAAGACGCGTCGCCGGCAGTGCGACGCGTGCTGGCGCTGCTCGGCCGGTGCCAGACCTGGCTGACGCGCGACGACATCGTCTGCCTGCTGGGCGACGCAGACACCCACGGCGTCGACCTGCTGATCGAACGCTGCGTTCGACACCAGTTCCTGCTGCGCCGAACCCAGGAGGACGAATCCGCGCCACGGAGCGAGTTTCGCGTTCCGCGCATTGCCAGTGCCTCGTTGCGTCTGCACCCAGCACTCCTCGATCCGGACTGGTACCAGACACGGCTCGAGCACTGGCTGATGCGCGGCCACCTGACTGCGCCGGCGGCAGCATCCACTTCGCACGCGTGGGCGCTCGAAGCCGAACGCGGCAGCGGCGTGGCAGCGGCGCGCTGGTTCGACCGCCACCTCGACGACATCGACGGCGTGGCGGTCGGTTGGCTTGGGTCGGGCAGGTTCGACGCGCTGGCGGCGCTCTGCGCCGCGCATGCCCCGAACTGGTCGCTGGCCAAACACGGAGAGCGGGTGCTCGCATGGCTGGTCGGTTTGGGCGAGAACATCCCGAGTGCCGATCCGGCCGTGGCGGCGCGGCTGCTGGTCGAGCGCGCACGGGTCCGTGTGCACTTCGGACAATTTCAACCCGCATGCGCAGATGCGAGCCGGGCGCTGACTCAGATCATCACCGAGTCCGATCCCGATGTGCATGAACAAGCCGTGCAGTTGATTCAACGCTACGGAGCCGAGCCCTCGCAAGTGTCACGCGTGCAAGGTGTGCTGTGCGCGCGCGGCGTGGAGGCCGGCGAGAGCTTGTTGCGGGTGGCGCAACTCGCGGTCCGCCACGGCGAACTCGCCGAAGCACTCTCGATGTGCGGCCAGTCGGTCGAGGTCTTCACGTATTTCGGCTTGACCCACGGGCTGATCAAGGCCCATCAGTTTCGCGCCAAGATCGCGTTCGCATTCGGCAACACCGATCTGGCGCTTCGCTGCCTGGCCGAGGTCGAACGCGCTGCGATGCGCGTCGACGATCGGCGCGAGGTCGTGCGGGCGGGCCTGATGCAGGCCGACGTCATGCTGTCGAAGATGCAGTTCTCGCAGGCGATCGACCTGGCATCGAGTTTGATCGCGCGGCCGGCTTGCGCAGCCGACCCTGCGCTCGTCGCGCGCGGCATCGGTGTGGTGGCCTGGGCGCACTACGGGCAGGGCGCGTACCCCTTGGCGCACGCGCTGTGCAACGAACTGCGCGACAAGGCTGGCGAGACGGCCGGCACGTCGCAAAAGATGAACGCCGCGATTCTCTCGGCGCTGGTCGAAGCGCGCTCCCGGCGCCCCGAGGCCGCACGCCGCCACGCCAGTGCGGCGCTCAAACTGCGCTTGCACGATGTGCCGGTGTCCGATGCGCAAAGCGACCTCGTCAACACCGCTGAACTGGCCCTCTACCTTGGCCGCCACGATCTGGCCCTACCCGTGGCCAACTCGTTGCTGGCGTTTTCGAAGCGCCCCGATCACCGGCTGCGCGACTGGGTGAGCGAGCGCATCCGGTCGATCAGCGGCGCCGCGCAGCTTGCCGAACGACCCGTGCCGAGCTGCAGCGCCGACCCCGGAGCGTCGACGAATCCGGCCGAAGTGCTGGCGACCCTGGTGGCCGCCTGAACCGAAGGGCGGCAGCGCCGAGTGTCAGCGCAGCCGATCGTGAAGTGCCCGAAGGCGGGCGCGCAGAATCACTCGCAAGCCCTCGAGTTCATCGGCATCTCTTGCCCGGTAGGGCTCCCCCGGTCCGAACCGCGCATCGCGAAACCGCCGGATGGTGGGGATGTGATCGTCCGGGCCGTCCAGGCGCCTCATGGCCAGTGCGAGGTCAGCCGCCAGATCGGCGTGGTTGCGCTGGCTTGCCACCATCGCCCCCACCTCGGACCACTCGACCAGGTCTTCGTCCGACGCCTGCGACAACCGCTCGGTGGGGACCGAAAGAAGCTCGCCAACGGCATCTTCGATGCGGTCGCGAAGCAACAAGACCTTCGCACGCATCACCGGCGTGCTCACGACCATGGCGTCGCGGTCACCGTCGAGCTGATGACGCGCGGCCTCGTCGAGGTAGGTTTCGGCCGCCGCGAAGTCGAGCGCGCGCATGCTCAGGGACGCCACCAAGCGTTTGCTGCGTTCGGCGCCCTCGACCCAGCCGATGCTGTCGGCGAGCCGTTGGTACTCCCGGTAGGTGCCCACGGCCAGGGCGAATTTGTCTTCGCCGATCTGGCACGCCGCGCGGTGCCACAAGCCCGACAGCAGCGTTTGCGACCATCGCAGGCGCGTGGCACCCGCGATGCGCTCTTCGGCGATCGCAGAGCGATCCCGCCAGCAGCTCTGGACGGGGGAGTTGGCGAATGCGACACCGAGTATTTCTGGCCAGAGGCACGATCCGTCGAAGCGGCGCCGGAGCAGGGTCAAGTTGGCTTCGATGCCAGGGGGCGCGCTGCCCATCGACCACAGGGGGGTGTAGAGCGTCCAGAACCCAGGGCTTTGCGGGCCCAGGCCGAGTCTGCTGATGGTTTCGTGCCCGAGACGCACGCTCTCCGCGGATTTGCCCGTCTTTCTGAGAGCCCTCAGTCGCACGCCCACCGCGAAGCTCACCAACGATGGGTCGGTGACACGCTCCAGCAACGGCAGAATCGAACGCGAAAACTCTTCCGCGGCAGCGGCATTTCCGCCCCTGCGCAGGCAGTCGGTCAAGGCGAGGCGCAACAACAACTCCGCATCGACGATGCCGAGGGTCTGCGCGCAGGCGATTCCGAGCTTCGCCCAATGCTGCACGGTCGATGCCGAAGCGCGCACCACCCAGCTTTCGCACAGCGGCACGAGCATTCGCACGAAACGTTCTGGCTCATGCAGCCGTGCGTGATCGAGCAGGTCGACCGCGTCGGCTTCGATTTCGATGACCCGCTGCAGCCGAGCGGCGTAGGTCGGTGATTCGAACGCGAGTGCGTTCGCGTTCAACTGAGCGCACACCTCGCGCAGGCGTGCGTCGACGATGGCGGGCCACTGCCCGCCAGCCAGTGCCTGAGCGCGGGCATGGGCACGCGGCAAGTGCAGCATGCGCAGGCGCTCGCTGTCTTGCACCCGTGCCAGCAGGCCTGCGTCGATCAGCTCGTCGAGCGCATGGTCGACCGCGGCGCCGTGCCGGGAGGAACCGAGTGGGCCGAGCGGGCCGAGCGAGTCGAGCAGCCGTTGCGCATCGCTTCGCCCGAACATGCCGGGAAACACCGAGACCGCACCGTAGACGCCACGCGCTGCGGTGCTGAGCAGCTGGACGCTCCAGTCCAGCGTGGCTTGCAACGAACGGTGTCGGCCTTTCAGATCGACCGGCCCATCCGAGAGCGGTCGCAGCGTGCGCTCGATCTCCTTCAGGATTTCGCCGGGGGTCATGGTCACGGTGCGTGCCGCGGCCAACTCGATCGCGAGCGGCAGGCCGTCGAGCCTGCGCACGAGCTCGACCGCGGCGCGGCGCCACGACGGCGACTCCATTTCGTCGGCCATCGCTGCAGGGCAGCGCGCGCGAAACAGCGCGTATCCCGCGCACTGCATCGCCTGAGTCGCCGATGCGTCGGGCTCAGGCGTGGCGAGCGATCGCACGGCGACGTGCGTTGCGTGGCGATGCGCAAGCCGTGCACGGCTCGTGACGATCACGCGCGCTCGCATCGCCACAGCCGGCACAACGCCGACCGGCAACGCGTCGAGCAGGTCTTGCGCGTCGCTGGCAACGTCGAGGTCGTCGAGCACGAGCAGCATGTCGCGTGTTCGCACTGCCTGAATGACCAGCTCGAGATCGCTGCGCTGGTCGTTGGAGGCAATCCCGAGTGCGCGCACGCAGGCGCTCGCTGCGCGCTCGTTGCGGGCCAGATCGCCGAGGCTGACGATGAGCACCCCGTCGCCGAGCATCGGCGCCGCGCGCCGACCCACTTCGCGCAGCAACGAAGTCTTGCCGACGCCGCTGAGACCGGTCACGTTCCACAGCCCCCCGCCGCGACCGAGCTCGGAGACGAGCTCCTGGATCTGGGTTTCGCGCCCGACGAACGAGAGCGCGCTTGCCACCTGTTCGTGGGGCAACCCTTGCGGCGCGTCTTGCAGCTGCGCTGTTGCAGCGGCGGCGATTGCACAGGTCTGCGCGTTGGGTCGCAGCCCGAGTTGCACGCCGAGTTCGCGGCTGACTTTCTCGAAGTTGCGCAGTACCGCATGGCGCCGCCCTGCCGACAGGTCGAGCCGCATCAGCTCGCGATAGGCCCATTCGTCGGTGGGCTGGATGCGCATCAGGCTCTGCAGCAGCGCGCGCCGAGCCGGGTTGTCGCCCTGAGCTCGCTGACGTTCTATCGCCTCGCGCAGCACCGCCGCCTGGCGGTTGCGCACACGTGCTCGAACCGCTTCTCCGGCGGCGCCGATGTCGAGTTCCGGCAGCCAGTCGCCGTCGCACAGACCAAGCAAGTCGTCGAGTTGGTCGCTGCTGAGCGCGGCGCCCGGTCGCGCGTCGAGGGGGTGCTCGTCGCCTGCTTCTCGAGCGCCATCGACATCGGCGCGCTCGAGTTGCTGCACGTCGCACCAGACACGGGGGTCGAGTTGCACGCGCCCGTTTCGTACGGCCACCCATTCGTCTTCTTGTGCCACCGCGCAAAGTGCTTGCCGCGCGAGGTGCACCGTGTGGTAGAGCCGGTTTCTGCCGGCGCTTGCACTCGAATCCGGCCACAGGATGTCGACCAATTCGTCGCGTGCGATGCCTCGGTCGCTCGCCCCGGCAAGACCCAGAAGCGCCTGGACGTGGTGACGTGTCTCGAAGCCGCGGGCGAGTTGCGTGGAGCCCCCGAGCCGCAGCCCACCCAAAAGCTGCAACACAGGGCCGGCGGGGCCCGGCAGGGCGCTGATCCGTGGCGCGGACGGAAGCAGCGGCGCCAGTGCCGTTGGCGCGCGCGCGACTCGCGCTGGTTTGCCTGCTAGGGTTCCCGACATGCGAAGTGCCTCCAACGAGCGCCGTCAAATCTTGATTGCTTGTGGGGCGTGCGTTCCGCGCAAGGGTGTGTTCGCGCTTCTGCAGCCTGTTCGCGGCGTCCGGTCACGCAGGGTGACTGCGGCAGTTCGCGGCGCCGGTGCTCGATGGTATCGATTGCACCGATCGTAGCGGCGCACGACGCATTCGGGTGCTGCGGCTAACCCATACCCGTGGCGTCGCGCGGCGAATACCGTTACTTTTGGGCGCGCAGCCCGGCCAGTTCGGCCTGGGCTTCCTGCCACAAATCCATGCCGATGTTCGCGCCGATGCTTGCGTTCACACGTGTCAGCTTGTCGCGCATGCGGGCACTTTCCGCGGGAGACAGTTCATTGATCTGCATGCCTTTGGACTTCAAGTCGGCCAACGCTTTGCTTGCTTCTTCGCGGGTGTCTTTGCGCTCGAAGTCGCGGCTCGAAATGGCGGCGTCTTTCAGGATCTTTTGCTCATCCTTCGTCAGCTGATCCCACCACTTCTTGCTGACCAGCACGATCCACGGGCTGTACACGTGGTTGGTCACGGTCAGGTACTTCTGAACCTCGAAGAACTTGCTCGACAAGATCGTGTTGAACGGGTTTTCCTGGCCGTCGACGGTGTTCGTTTCGAGCGCGCTGAAGAGCTCCGAGAACGGCAGCGGCACGGCGTTGGCACCCAGTGTCTTGAAGCTTTCCAGAAAGACGTTGTTCTGCATGACACGCAGCTTGATGCCGCTCAGGTCTTCGAGCTTGGTCACCGGGCGCTTGCTGTTGGTCAGGTTGCGAAAGCCGTTCTCCCAATAGGCCAGGCCGACCAGGCCTTTTTCGGGCAGTTTGCCCAGAACCTTTTGGCCGGTCGGGCCGTCGAGAACGGCATCCGCCTCCTTGGCGCTGTTGAACAGAAACGGCGTGTCCCACAGCGCCATTTCCTTGGAGATGCCGACCAACGTCGCCGTCGAGCCGATCATCATTTCTTGCGCACCGCCGATCAGCGCCTGCTGCATTTGCACGTCGGGGCCGAGCGCGGCAGCACCGATCGCGCGCACTTTGAGTTTGCCGCCGGAGGCCTTCTCGACCTGGTCGGCAAAGAACTTGGCGGCCCGCGCCTGGTTGCTTTGATCGTTGAGCCCGTAGCCGAGCCGGATGAGGCGTGGCTTGATGTCTTGCGCCATGGCGGCGATCGGGAAAGTCAGCGCGATTGCCGCTGCGGCACCCAGAACAGTACGACGAATCAGGTCCATTGAAATCACCTTGGGGTTGAGTAGGAAAGGAATCAGCGCATCCACGCCACCGGCGCGATCACGATCTGCGGGAACATGACGAACACCGCGAGAATCACGATGTAAGTCAGCAAGAAAGGGTTCACACCCTTGATCACGTCGTGCATCGACAAGCGCCCGACACCGGCAACGACGTTGAGCACCGTTCCGACCGGCGGCGTGATCAGGCCGATGGCGCCGTTGAGCACGAACATCAATCCGAAATAGACCGGGTCGATACCCGCCTTGGTGGCGATGGGCAGCATCACCGGCGCGAAGATCAGAATCGTCGGCGTCAGGTCGAGCGCGGTGCCGATGACGACCAGCACCACCATCATCACGGCCATCAGGATGCGCGGGTTGTCCACCAGCGGGCCGAGCCACGTCACCAGCACGCTGGGCAGATCGGCGAGCGTGATCATGTAGCTGGCGACCTGCGCACCCGCACACAGGAACATGACGATCGCCGTTGTCTTTGCCGCGCGCACCAACACGCCGTGAACGGCGTGCCACTGCATTTCTCGGTGCACGAAAAGCGCTACGACCAACGCGTAGAACGCCGCGACAACGGCGGCCTCGGTCGGCGTGAAGACGCCGCTCTTCATGCCGCCGATGATGATGATGGGCATCAACAGAGCCCAGAACGCCTTGACGGTGGCGCGCAGGCGGTCGCGCATCGGCAGTGGCTTGCCCGACGGCAGTTCGATGCGGCGCAGCACCCACTTCCAGGCCGCGATCAGACCGGCACCCATGATCAGCCCGGGCACGATGCCGGAGATGAAGAGGGCGGAAATCGACGTGTTGGTCGTCACGCCGTAAATCACGAACGGCATCGAAGGCGGAATGATCGGCGCAATGATGCCGCCGGAGGCGATTAAGCCGGCCGACGTGTTCATCGGGTAGCCCTGCATGCGCATCATCGGCAACAAGATGGTGGCAAGCGCCGCGGTGTCTGCAAGGGCAGAGCCGCTCATGCTGGCCATCAACACCGCGGCGCCGATCGCCACGTAGCCGAGCCCGCCGCGAATGTGGCCGACCCACGCCTGTGCCATGTCGATGATGCGCCGGCTGATACCGCCGGAGTTCATCAGTTCGCCGGCAAGAATGAAGAACGGCACCGCCAGCAACGGAAAGCTGTCGACCCCGGCGACCAGGTTCTGCGCGAGCAACTGGGCATCGGAGAAGCCCAACACCCAGGCCATGCCGGCACCGGTGAGCACGAGCGCCAGGCCCATGTTCATGCCGATGCCCATCAAGAGCAGCATCCCGAATGAAAAGACGATGAATGCGAGACCTTCGTTTGTCATGTTGCTCACTCCACTTCGGCGCCGTGACCGAGGTCGAGGGGCGTTTTTCTGATCAGCTCGAAGAGCGCCATCACCGCGATGGCCGCAGCGCACAGAAGTGCCGGCAGCGGCAGCAGTGCAACCGGATAACCGAGCACGACCGAATAGCTGTCGAGGCCGACCACCACTTGCTGCCAGGCTCCCCAGGCGATCAAGCAGCAGGCCAGCAGCACCAGCGCCCGAATCAAGAACGTCATGAAGGCCATCGGAACCGGTCGATTTTTCAGGGCGCCCACGAGGCTCGTGAACGCCATGTGCTCGCCTGCCGGATAGGCGGCTGTCGCGCCGATGAAGACCATCCACACGAACAGCAGGCGCGATAACTCTTCGCTCGCGGCAACGCCGCTGCCGAAGCCGTACCGCAGCACCACGTTGATGAACACCGAGACAGCCATCACCCCCAAACACGCGGCCATCGCGCTTTCGGTTAGGTGTTGCAAACGCCCCTTCTTCACTTCGCTGTTCATGCTTGTTTCTCTTTGTCCGATTGATGAATCCATGCCGTCACTTCTGCTTGCAGCCGGGGCAAGGGTACAGTGGCGTCGACGCGCAAGACGCCGGGCTCGCCGATGGGGGGTTCGAGCGTGGCGATCTGGCTGTCGACGAGGCTTGCCGAAAAGAAGTGCGTTGCCGCGCGCGCGACGACCCGTGCCAACGCGTCGTCCCGGCTGATGTCCATGAAGACGAAGCGCAGACCGGGTGCTGCGACCCGCAGGCGATCGCGGTACGCCAGACGCAGGGCCGAGCAGGTCAGCACGATGCCGTGCGACTTCGCTCGAAGTTGAGCCGCCAGCACGTCCAGCCACCCGCTCCGGTCGGCGTCGGTCAGGGCGACGCCTGACCGCATCTTTTGCAGGTTGGCATCGCTGTGGTGCGCGTCTCCTTCGACCAGCTCGACGCCTTCGCCATGGGCGACAGCGGCGGCAAGCGTCGACTTGCCGCAACCTGCTACGCCCATGAATACCAGCGATTCTTTCATTTGTGGACAGCGCTATCTCAAATAGGTTATGAAGCCGAGCCTGGGAGCTGACTCCGATACAGGGCTCAGTTGACAACGCGCATTTGGGAAAATCCGCGGTGACCGAATTATTGGATAGCGCTATCCTATGAGATCATCGTCGCTGTCCGAATCAGTACTTACCCGCAGTGCCCACAAGCAAGCCGCCACACCATCCACGCGCCACAGGCCGGGTCACACTTGCCGACGTGGCTCGCCTCGCCGAGGTCAGCCCGATCACGGTTTCGCGTGCGCTGCGCGGCGAACGCTCGGTCGACCCCGCGTTGATCGCCCGGGTCGCGGACGCTTCGCGTCGCCTGGGCTATGTGCCCGACCCTGCCGCACGAGCGCTCGCATCGCGCCACAGCTCGCATGTGGCAGTGCTGATCCCGATGCTGTCGAACGCACTCTTCGTCGACCTGCTCGAAGCCGTGCAGCGCACATTGCGCCCGGCGGGCT
Organism: Rhizobacter sp.; assembly: GCA_031394085.1. Taxonomy (GTDB): domain Bacteria; phylum Pseudomonadota; class Gammaproteobacteria; order Burkholderiales; family Burkholderiaceae_C; genus LMDS01. The sequence goes on from JANMWQ010000032.1 coordinate 16,244, forward strand.
ACCAAACACTCATCGGCATCACTCACTACGACGCCAGCGAAGAAGAACAACTGCTGCGCGAGCAGTTGCAGCATCGCCCTGCCGGCATCCTCGTGACCGGGCTCCAGCGCAACGACACCACGCGAACCTTGCTGGCGCAAAGCGGAATCCCGTGCGTTCACTTGATGGAGCTGTCCGATGAAGCCGGTGTGTGCAGCGTCGGCCTTTCGCAAACCGACGCCGCCGCCGCGCTCACCAGGCACTTGCTGGCCCAGGGTCGCCGCCGCATCGCTTTCGCTGCAGCGCAACTCGACCCTCGAACGATGCAGCGCCTCGACGGCTGGCGCCGTGAGTTGGTCGCTGCGGGCTTGCATGACTCGACGCTCGAGTGGCTGAATCCGGCGCCGTCTTCACTGGCGCTCGGCGGCCGCATGTTCGAGCAGATCATGGGTCAGAAGCAGGCGGTCGACGCGATCTTCTTCTGCAATGACGACCTGGCTCAGGGCGCGCTTCTGGCAGCGCTCAAATTGGGCGTTCGTGTGCCCGAGCAGGTGTCGATTGTCGGATTCAACGACCTCACCGGCAGCGATCAGATGCTCCCGCCGTTGACCACGGTACGCACGCCCCGCACCGAAATCGGCGTGGCTGCTGCAGCGATGCTGCTCTCGCTGATGCAGGGCAAATCGCCTGCGAGCAGGCGCGTCGACGTGGGCTACGAACTGGTGGTTCGCGGCAGCGCCTGATCCGCCCGAGATCATCCCGCCGGGGTCAGACGCCCCAACGCAATGCCGCGGTATGCACCGGCGCGTCCCAGAGGACGAGCATGTCGGCGTCGAGTGCGCTGATGGTCACCGAGCAACCCGCCATCTCGAGCGACGTGACGTATGAGCCCGTGAGGTGGCGCACCACCTCGATGCCGGCTTCGGCCAGCACCTTGTGCACCGCGGTGACCATCACGTACAGCTCCATCAGCGGCGTGCCACCGAAGCCGTTCACCAGCAGCAGCACCGGCTGCCCACGCGCGAGCGACAGGTCTTTCAGGATCGCTGTCGTCAACTCTGCGGCGATCGCGTCGGCGCCGGCGAGCTTGACGCGCCGCCGGCCCGGTTCGCCGTGGATGCCCACGCCGACTTCCATTTCGTCTTCGGCCATCTGGAAGGTCGGCTTGGCCGCAGCCGGAACGGTGCACGAAGTCAACGCCACGCCCATCGAGGCGGTCGCCTTGTTGACGGCATCGCCGAGTTTTTTCAGCGTCGGC
>JANMWQ010000033.1:0-4514 GCA_031394085.1 Rhizobacter sp.
CCGCTGGCCAGACGATCGCGTTGATGGTGCCGGTGTCGTCTTCGAGCGTGACGAACATCGTGCCCTTCGCTGTCTCGGGCCGCTGCCGGTGCGTGACCAGCCCGCTGGCGCGCGCGAGCCGCCCGTTCGGGTAGCCGCGCAGCACGGAGGCCGGCTGCACCCGAAAAGCCGCGAGTTGCTCGCGCAGCAACGCGAGCGGGTGGCGGTTCAGCGTGAGGCCGAGGGCGCGGTAATCGGCCAGCGTTTCCTCGGCTTCGGCGGGCGCCGGCAAGGTGACCGTGAGCTCATCGACACGCGTTTCGCGCAGCATCGGCGTGGGCCGCGTGTCGATGCCGGCCACGGCCCAGGCGGCTTGATGGCGGTGACCGGTGAGCGCATGCAGCGCGTCGGCCTGCGCGAGGCATTGCAGCGCGTGGGCATCGAGCACGGCGCGGCGGGTCAGGTCTTCGGCATTCGTGAACGCGTGCTGCGCGCGGGCGGCGACGATGCGCTGCGCGGCGTCGGCCGAGAGGCCAGCGACTCGGTCGAAGCCGAGGCGCACTGCTTTCAGCGCGCCCGCCGCCAGCGGCTCGAGCGTGCTTTGGCCGGCGCTCGCCGTCACGTCGACCGGCCGCACCTCGACGCCGTGGGCGCGCGCATCGCGCACCAGTTGCGCGGGGGCGTAAAAGCCCATCGGCTGGCTGTTGAGCAGGGCAGCCAAAAACGCATCGGGGTGGTGCCGCTTGATCCAACAACTGGCATAGGCCAGTTGCGCGAAACCGGCCGCGTGGCTCTCGGGGAACCCGTATTCGCCGAAGCCCTGGATCTGCTTGAAGATGCGCTCGGAAAAGTCGGCGTCGTAGCCTTTCTCAATCATGCGGCCGACCAGCATCTCGTGATAATGCCCGAGCCCGCCCTTGCGCTTCCAGGCGGCCATCGAGCGGCGCAGGCCGTCGGCCTCGCCGGCGGTGAAGTCGGCCGCGATCATCGCGATCTGCATCACCTGCTCCTGAAAGATCGGCACGCCTTTCGTACGCTGCAGCGCCGGGCGCAGCTCGGGTGGGTATTCGATGGCGTCGTCGTCGAGCCCGCGGTTCTTCAGGTATGGATGCACCATGCCGCCCTGGATCGGCCCAGGCCGCACGATCGCGACCTCGACCACCAAATCGTAGTAGCAGCGCGGCCGCAGCCGCGGCAGCATGCTCATCTGCGCGCGGCTTTCGATCTGGAACGTGCCGACCGTGTCGGCCTCGCAGATCATGTCGTAGGTGGGCACGTCGCCGACGGGAATGTCCTGCATCCGGAATGCACGGCCGCGCTTGTGGCCGATGAATTCGAGCGCGCGGCGCAGCGCGCTCAGGATGCCGAGCGCGAGCACGTCGACCTTGATCAGGCGCAGCTCGTCGAGGTCGTCCTTGTCCCATTGCACGATGCTGCGGTCTTTCATCGCCGCCATCTCGACCGGCACCAGCTGCTCGATCTGCTCGCGCGCGATCACGAAGCCGCCCGGGTGCTGGCTCAGGTGCCGCGGAAAGCCGATCAGCTGCTGCGTGAGCGCGATCCATAGCTGCGTCAACGGCGCGTCGGGGTCGAGGCCGGCTTCGCGCAGGCGCGCCGTGTCGATGGCGCGGCCGTCGAACCAGTGCAGGCTCTTCGTCAGCAGCTCGATGCGCTGCAGGTCGATGCCGAGCGCGCGGCCGGCGTCGCGCAGCGCCGAGCGCGGCCGGTAGCAGATCACCACCGCCGTCAACGCGGTGCGATGCCGGCCGTATTTGCCGTAGATGTACTGGATCACCTCTTCGCGGCGCTGGTGCTCGAAGTCGACATCGATGTCGGGCGGCTCTTCGCGCTCGGCACTGACGAAGCGCTCGAACAGCAGCGTGGCTTCTTCCGGATTCACCTCGGTGACGCCGAGGCAAAAACACACCATCGAGTTGGCCGCGCTGCCACGGCCCTGGCACAGGATCTTCTTCTCGCGCGCCCAGCGCACGATGTCGGCAACCGTCAAGAAATAAGCTTCGTATTGAAGCTTCTCGATCAACGCGAGTTCTTTCTCGATCTGCGGCATCCAGCGGGTCGCGACCTCGCCCGGATAACGCCGGGCCAGCCCTTCGTACGCCAGGTTGCGCAAGTGGCCGATCGGCGTTTGCCCGTCGGGCACGACCTCGCGCGGGTACTCGTATTTCAGCTCGGCGAGCGAGAAGCTGCAGCGCCCGGCCAGCATCAGCGAGTTTTCGAGCCACTCGGGTTCGTACAAGCTGGCCAGGCGTTCTCGCGAACGCAGGTACTGCTCGGCGTTCGGCTCGAGCTGCAGACCGCATTGCGCGACAGGCAGCTTCAGCCGCGTGGCGCAGAGCACGTCTTGCAGGGGCTTGCGCGAACGCAGGTGCATCAGCACATCGCCGGTGGCGACGATGGCCAGCCCGGTGAATTGGGCAACCCGGCGCACGACCGCCAGCAGCTCGTCATCGCCCGGCCGGCGCAGCAGCGAGACGGCGATCGCCGCGCGATCCTGGAACCAGGTCTTGAGCCACATCGCGTGCGCGAACACGGTCTCGAAAGACTGCGAGGCATCGGGCACGAGCAGCGCGAGGCACTCGGGCAGGCCAGCGAGCGTGGGCGCGCTCGGCACCTTGCCTTCGATGTCGCCCGGGTGCGCGAGGTCCGCGCCCTTCGGCGCGCGGCGTCGCGCGACCGTGATCCAGTGCGAGAGGTTGCCGTAGCCGCGGCGCGTTTGCGCGAGCAGCACGAGGCGGGCATGCGGCGGCGGGCTTGCCTGTTGCGCCGCTTCGCCGTTCTTTGTGATCTCGGCCTTGGCATCGCCCGGCAGCGTGAGCTGCATTTCGCTGCCGATGACCAGGTGCAGGCCCGCATCGCGCGCTGCCACATGGGCGCGCACCACGCCGGAGAGCGAGCATTCGTCGGTGATCGCGAGAGCAGAGTAACGCAGCGCCTTGGCGCGCTCCACCAGCTCGGCGGGGTGCGACGCGCCTTTCAGGAAGCTGAAGTTGCTGCGGCAGTGCAGCTCGGCGTAGCCGGGGGGCGTGGACACGGGTGGGGCTTCTCTTGCGGCGCTCTGGCGCCCTGGGCTGGGCGCCAAAAGTACTGGATGGATATCCAGCATATCGCATCGCCCGGAACCGGCAAAAAGCCAACCCCGTATCCGGAATCAGGGCGCGACGATCCCGAGCGCGATCAGGCAGCGTGCGGTGTCGGCAATGCTCTGCTCCACCGGCCGCGTGGCCCAGCCGAGCACGGCCTTCGCGTGCGATGCGTTCTGGTGGCGCACCGAGCCGAGTTCGCCCGCGGCGACCCTGGCCAGCGGGTTGAAGAGCGCCGCCGCACGCACGAGCCAGTCGGGCACGTTGCGGGTGGTGACCTCGCGGGCTTGCGGCCCGAGCTCGGCGCGCAGCACGTCGGCGATCTCGCGCAGCTTCATGAACCGGCCCGATGCGATGAAGCGTTCGCCGGCCATGCCCGGCGCGTTGAGCGCGCGCACATGCAGATCGGCCACGTCGCGCACGTCGACCACGCCGAAGCCGATGTCGGGGCAGGCCTTCATGCTGCCGTCGAGCAGCTTTTGCACGAGCACGACCGAGGCCGAATAGTCCGCGCTCCACACCGGCCCGAGCACCACCGAGGGGTTGATGGTGCAGAACTCGATGCCTGCGCCTTCGTTGGCCACCCAGTCGCGCGCCGCACGCTCGGCGATGGTTTTGGATTGCACATAGGCCGAGATGCCGGGCCGGTCGAGCCGGGTCCAGTCGGCTTCGGTGAAGTGGTGCACGCCACGGCCACGGCCATACGCGATCGCGGCGACCGACGAGGTCATCACGAAGCGCCTCACGCCAGCCGCCTTGGCCGCACGAAGCGCTCGCAAGGCGCCGTCGCGTGCCGGCGCGATCAACTCGTCGGCGTGTTTCGGGATGCCGGCGGGCAACGGCGAGGCCAGGTGCGCGACGAAGCTGCAGCCGGCCATCGCTTCGGCCCAGCCAGCGTCGGCGTTCAGGTCGGCGGCGAAGAACCTGAGCCGGCTGTCGTCGACCGCCAACAGCCGCCGCACCGCGCTTTCGTTGTCGAGACTGCGTACCGTGGTGTGCACCGTCCAACCTTCGGCCACCAGCTGCCGGATGAGGAAGCCCGCGATGTAGCCGCTGCCGCCGGAGACGAGTACGGAATTTGTCATGAAGTAGCCGGCTCGCGCAGCGTCAGGCGAGGCCTGCGTCCTCAATGGTTGTCCCGCGGCACGAAGGCCCCGCGCTTGCCGACGAGAAAGTCGAGGTCGACGCCCTCGTCGGCCTGCAGCACGGTGTCGACGTACAGCTTCCAGTAACCGCTGGCGAGTGGCGGCGCGGGCTGCTTCCATTTCGACAGGCGCTGCGCCAGTTCGGCATCGCTGATGTGCAGGTGCAGCTTGCGCGCCGGCACATCGAGCTCGATCAGGTCGCCATTTTTGACGACCGCGAGCGGGCCACCGGCCGCGGCCTCGGGCGCCGTGTGCAGCACGACCGTGCCGTAGGCCGTGCCGCTCATGC